>JALOKO010000154.1 GCA_025456495.1 Bryobacterales bacterium
GTGCTGGAAAGCAGCGGCGTAGCCGCGCCGTCGGCGGATTGGCCAACCGGTGGCACTACCGCGGACCCTGAGGCGGGGTCCGTCGCGCCATCGGCGGCATTCGCGGCAGTGGAGTCCAACGCACTTCCGGTTGCCAGTGAATCTGTGCTGGCAGCCGGAGTTTCCGGGGACAAGACCGGGGGAGGTGGGGCCTGCACCGATGCTTCCTCACGCTGCTCGCGGTTTGCCTGTGAATCCTCCCACAGCGTATAGGCCACCGCGCACACCGCCAGCACCCCTACCAGCAGACCGATGGAGAGGAATACCTGCCGCCAGGGTAATCCCCGGGACTGCCCCATGGAGGGTAGCGGCGGCAAATCCGGCGGTTCATGATAGCGGACTTGCGCCAAGGGCTCCGCACCCGACCCACCCAGAGCCCGAAACTCCAGCGGACGTTCCGGCTGTACCTCGTCCGGGTTCACTCCAAGGGCGCTGGCGTATTGCTTCAGAAAGCTCCGGCGGAAGAACTCCCCGGGAATCGCCTCCAGATTATCGGCCTCCATGGCCTCCAGATACTGCACGGAGATGCGCGTCTGGATGGAAAAGTCCTGGATGGACTTGCCCTGCTTCAGCCGTGCCTGCTTCAGCTTTTCCCCATTTGCCGCCATACGCATTCACCAGGAGCCGAACCTCAGCGCGCCTGCGCCTCGGGTGGACCCCATACCCCGCGAAATCACTTACCCAGAACCCAGGGAACCGCCCGACTACGGAAAACGCCGCCCGGACGCTTTTCGCGGGCCAATGCCCTTCTGCCTCTATTCTCTGCTGTTCCTGAGGAAGGCGCAATCCTGCAAGCGTTGTGATTGCTTCCGGTTGCACGCGAAATGCGCAGGTAACCGGAGCCGGAAGCGCTTCGGCCGCCCTTCGCGGCCCAGCCTATCCATCTTCACGGCTTTTGACGGAGAGCCCAATCCGCGATATCCTGAAAAGAGGTTCGTACTGATTCAACAATGGCTAATCACGTTTCCGCCCTGAAGAGAATCCGCGTCACGCGCCGCCGGACGGTGATCAATCGCATGCGCAAGAGCCGCCTGCGCCACCAGATTCGCGCGCTTCGTCGGCTGCTGGATCAGAACAATTTCTCCGCTGCCGAGGAATTACTGCCCAAGACCTTTTCGGTGATTGATCGCGCTGCAAAGTGGGGCATCATTCACTCCAATACGGCTGACCGGTATAAGGCCCGCTTGCACAAGCGGTTGAAGGCCATCTCCGCCTAGCCTTATCGCATCGCGTGCATCTTGAGGGCGGGCTCGTCTTTCCTGAAAGGCGAGCCCGCTTTTCTTGTTTCCCCAGAGTGGTTTGCCCACGACGCCCGCTTGCTCTAGGCCCCTTCCCCCCAAAGTGATCAGCGCCTCAGGCTCAGTGGCTCTTCGATAGCTCGCCGGGCTGTCCAACAACAGCGATGGCCGGGCCAACGATAGCCGGGCCAGTCTGTGCGCCCGAGCCAGGACAATACTAAGGCGTCCACCGTTCCTCGCGCCAAGCCATGTCCCAGAACAGGTACTCGTACCGCGTGGAGCGTTCATAGATGCGGACGGCCCTTCCTCTGGCATCCGCGCCTTCCGTTGCGGCGGTCTGGTTCATCATTTCCAGCACGGCCTGCACGTTCTTTTCGAACTCGGTACCCGCGTACTGATTGATCCAGCGCTGATAGTCCTTGTCCGGGGACCCCTTGGCCACCAGATGTTTGCCCACCTCCAGGTACACCCAATAGCAGGGCAGAACAGCGGCCAGTCCTTCCACGAAGGGCCGTTGCGACACGGTTGCCAGCAGATGGTTGGTATAGGCCGCGTTGACGGGCGCCATGGTGGTTTGTTGAACGGCGTCGGCGCTGATGCCACCCTCAGCAAGGATGGAGGCATGCAGTTGCCGCTCCGCCTGCAGGGTTTCGATGGCGTGCTGGTTCAATGTAATGGCCCATTCCTCGCGCGGGGCCTTGGCGGCCAACAAGCTCAACGCTTGACCAAAGGCGCGCAGGTAGAGGGCATCCTGCACCAGGTAGTAGCGAAATTTCTGCCGCGGCAAACTGCCATCCGCAAGGCCCGTGAGAAAGGGGTGCCGCAACGTTGCCTGGTAAACCGGCTCTGCCTCGGCCCACAGTTGCCGGGTGAAGGGCGCCTGCTGGGCACTTGCAACCAGGGCGCCCAGCATCAAACCCGCTGTCAGCAGCAGCCTGCGCATGCATCCGAAACTTCCTGGCGCCATCGTTCCTCACTTTCGAAACGGACATCGTAGATCGGCCGGTGCGGTCACGCAGGGCGCACCCATGGCGATTTGCTCACCGCGGTCTGCCCTTGGCCTGTTCCTGGAGATGAAGCGACGTGACGCCAGGGTGCGGGAATGCGGGGTCGTCCAGCCAGGTGGCTGCCTGGCGAAAGAGGTCGGCCAGCATCGCTGCCGTCAGGCGTCCCGTGGATGTGTTCTGCTGGCTGGGGTGATAGCAGCACAATAGCGGAGCCGCCTTCGGGAACTGGTACAAGCGTCCATGACCAAACGGAAATCGGGCCAGCGTTCGTAGCTCCCCCTGCTCCTGCAGCAGCCGCAGGTAGCTGACGGCGGCAATGCCCCCTAGCGCCACCACCAAGCGCAACCGGGGCAGCAACTGCAGTTCCCGACGGAGGAAGGGCTGACACTGCTGGAGTTCTTTCGGGGAAGGGCGGTTGTCGGGAGGGGCGCAGCGCGCCGACGCGGTCATCCACACTCTGCGCAGCATCTGGCCGTCGTCCGCGTGGGTGCCCTCCGGCTGGGAAGCCAGTCCGGCCTCCCAGAGGGCGCGGTAGAGAAAATCCCCGGAACGATCCCCGGTAAACATGCGCCCCGTTCGGTTGGCGCCATGCGCGCCCGGGGCCAGTCCGATCAACAGCAGTTCGGCCTGCGAATCGCCCCATGCGGGTACTGGCTTGCCCCAGTAGGTCCAATCGCGATAGGCCCGTCGTTTGTCCCGCGCCGTGGCCAGGCAATGCTCGCGTAAGCGAGGGCACCGCTCACAGCCCACCACCAGTTGCTGCACGCCGGCCAGACTGTCGGCCTGGGCTACCAGCGTTTCCAGCGGTGACTGGACGGATGGCGGTCTTTGCGAATCCAAAGGGGAATGCGCTTTGCGGGTCACGGCGGCGGAGGGACTAGTCTCCCGTAGCGCGCACGTTGTGCATGGGTGGCGGCGGCGCGGCCGTCCCAAAGCGGCTCTGATGCAGATCCAACAGCCGGAAATTGGCCTCGCTCCCGGTGAGAACCTGACGGAGGTTGCGCAAGGATTGGCTCAGTAGCGCCTGCTCCTGTTGCGACTGATGCGACAGATGCGGATAGCCCGCGATCTTCAGGAATGCGTCCACCAAGGTGACGTCCAGCAACCCGTCAGCCGCTTGCTGTTCCAGAATCGCCATGGCCTCGGAAGGCGTCTGGGCCGCCTTGTAGGGCCGCTTGGTGGTGATGGCGTCAAAGATATCCGCAATCTGCAGAATGCGCGCCAGCAGAGGAATCCTCTCCCCTGCCAGCCGATCCGGATACCCGCTGCCGTCCCAGCGCTCATGATGATTCCGGATGATTGGCAGCACGCGCGCCAGGGAAATCATCGGGCGGCAGATCTCCTCGCCCTTCACTGTGTGGCTTTGCATCAGCAGATGCTCTTCCGGCGTCAGGGGACCCTGCTTCAGCAAAACACTGTCCGGGATGGCGATCTTGCCAATGTCGTGCAGGAAGCCGCCGCGATACAGCGCCACCAATTCTTCCTGCGATAGCTTCAGGCTGGAACCCAACAGCACCGAGTACAGGCTGAGGCGCTGGCAATGCCCACCGGTGTAGCGATCCCGATGTTCCACGGTTTGCGCCAGGGTCACCAGGACGGCTTCGGTCTGGTCTTGCGTTTCGTGCGCGCGCCGCGTTTCCAGACGCCGCCGCACCCGCAAGCGAACGCTGAGGGGGTGGAAGGGTTCCTCAATAAAGTCTTCGTTGGGGAAATCCAGAGACACCCGGCTATCCATCATGCTGGCCATATCCACCAGCGTCAGCACAGGAAAATCGCGCAGCATGCGCAGGATCTTGATCTCTTCCTGCAGTCGGGCAAGGCTGTCGTCCTGCAAATCCTGCGGCACAATCAGCAGGTCAACGTGCTGGCGCACCAACAGCGTGATTGCCGCCGTCACCGAATCCGCCCTGAGCAGGTTATAGGATTCCGGCTCCAGACACTCCATCAGGTGGGCGCAACGAACATGGTTGGGCTCCAGGATCAACACAACCGGCGCCCGGAACTCGGCGTCCGGATACGCACTGCCATGACTTCTGTTCGTGACCACAACTGCTCCTGAGCCAAAAAACTTCTTGTTGCTCTTACATCACCCTGCCAGCCACTAGTACTACGGAGTCCTATGCTAGGTAGTTCCCCTGAATCTCTTACTGTAAGGGCAGAATGTCCCAGCGGTCAATCTGTTTTTATTATCGGACCGGATTATCTGGCGCTTTAGGCGAATCCTGGGGCCTGGACCCAGGAACTTGCTGAAAAGCGCACCTAGCGAACACCTTAGAAAAGCGAACTCGGTTAAGGAATCGGGGGAGCGTTCCCCAGGCTGCGGCGCAACGGATGGAGGGGTTTGCGGTGCAAACGAATCGGGCGCCCGCTGGGGTAGAGCGGGCGCCCTGACAGAAGGAGCCGGATTCCGAACGGGTGGCCCCCAAGCGGGACAAACTGGACGGAACAAACTGAACTGGCGCAGCCCGGGACAAGGCAGCCCGGGACTAGCCAACCCGGACAGAACAGCCTGCCATGCCGGGGGTGGCTGTGGGGTCAACCCGGGTCTCGCGCGGATTGTTCGCCGCCGGGTTCGTCCTGGAATCCGCCATCGGGTCTGCCCTGGAATCCTCCATCGGGTCTGCCCTGGAATCCGCCCGGGCGCTGCCAGCGCTAGGCAATCACGGGCAGTTGGATAATCTTCTTCTGGATGGCGTACTGCACCAGTTGCGCCTTGTTGTGGATATCCAGCTTCCGCATCAGATTGAACTTGTGAGCCTCAATGGTCTTCACGCTAAGGTTCAGGCTGCTGGCGATTTCCTTCACCGAATTGCCCTCGGCCAGCAACTTGAGCACCTCTTTTTCCCGAGGAGTCAAGGAAGCCAGGCGCGGCTGCGGGACGTTCGACTTCATCCGGGTGCGGAAGTCATCCACCAGTTGCGTCAGCATTTTCGGGCTCAGGTAGCTGCCGCCATTCTGGACATCACGGATGCCGGTAAGCAATTGCTCGGTGGGGCTATCCTTCAGGATGTAGCCGCTGGCGCCGGCCTGCATGCTCTCCAGCAGATAGTCTTCGTCGTCGTACATGGTGAGGAACAACACCTTAAGGTCCGGCCGGATGCGCTTCAGTTGCCGGGTAGCCTCAAAGCTGCTGAGCCCCGGCATGCTGACATCCATCAGCACCAGATCCGGGCGCGCGTGTTCCACCAACTGCAGCGCCTCATTGCCACTGCTGGCCTCACCCACAATCTCGATGTCCGGCTCACTGGACAACAGGGTACGCATGCCCTGACGAAACAGCGTGTGGTCATCCGCAATTAGGACGCGTGTGCGCTTCATCATTCCGATTCCTACCTCCACTGGGTGAAGCTTCGCCGTTGTGCCGCGAGCCTTGCCTTAAACCGCAAACGGCGTTGGGTCGCTGGCGATTTCCGTGTCGCCAGCGGCGACCGGGTCAGATAGCTTGGTTGCCTCCGCAAACCCCGATGTGGCTTGCGCCAAGGCGCCCAGACCCACCGTGGCCCCTTCGCTGACCAGGGGCAAATTGGCGGTCACCACCGTTCCCGCGCCCGGAGCGCTGACGATGTCGATGGTTCCGCCCATCAGGAAAATCCGTTCGCTGATGCCGCGCAACCCGAAGGAGTGCTCAAACTGCTGCACCTCTTGCAACTCAAAGCCGACGCCGTTGTCACTTACCCGCCACCTAAGCCATCCATCGGCAAGATCCGCCTGGATCTTTACGGTATCCGCCTGGGCGTGGCTCAGGATGTTGTGCAGGCACTCCTGGACAAAGCGATAGATCACCATGCTGGTTGCGTTGGATACCTCGAGTTTGTCCGGCAGGCTCACCTGCACCTCGACGGTCTCGGGAAATACCTTCAGAAACTCCTTCAGCAGATGGCGAATGGCGGCCACCAGTCCGAACTGTTCCAGAACGTTGGGGCTCAGCGCGGCCAGCAGGCGGCGAATCTCCACGATGATCGATTCCACCTGCTCCCGGGCGGAACGAATGCGATCCCGGGTATCGCGCTGGCGCCGGGAAAGGCCGTTCTCAATCATTTCCAGGTGCAGGCGGAGGCACAGCAGCGACTGGCCGGCCTCGTCATGCAACTCCCGGCTGATGCGTTTGCGCTCGCGCTCCTCCACCAACTGCAGGTGGGTGGCCAACTGCCGCACCTGGGCCTCGCGCGACGATAGGCCGCTCACCAGTTCGCAGCGGGTGAGGGCCAGCCCCAGACGCTCAGTCACCTGCATCAGCACGGCGGCCTCGCTGGGGAGCCACTCAAAGGGTTTGCTAAAGGCCAACTGCAGTACGCCCAACTGGCGCATTCCGGTCACAATGGGAAAGCTCCACATCGAGCGGTAGCGGTTCCGCCAGCGGGGCGTGAGAATACGCGTGTCCCCCGGGTCGCTCACCCGCAAAGACAGCGGAGCGGCCAGTTCGCTGGGCCAGCGGTACGCTTCGTCCGTGCCGTTGGTCCGGCTGGCGCCTCCCGTGTGTACGGCGGAAGCGCTGGCGGCGTGAACGGCAACGGCGTCCGCGCCGCTCCAGCACTTCACCAGAAACACGATCCGGGATCGCAGATCCTTCTCTGACAGTTCCGCCAGTTCCACCGCCGACATGTCTTCCAGCAACTTGCTGTCCGCGCGCCACAGTTGATACAGCGTCACGTTGATGACATTGGTGACGAACAGGTGATAGTGGTTCACGATCATCCGCGTGACAAAGCTCTTGTCCGGATGGCGCGTTTCCACCTCCTCCAGAATCGCCTGGTCGAAGCCCGAAAGCGCCGTGTGTACCACGGTGGGATCAACCTGGAGCTTGGCCAAGCGCCGCGCCTGGTACTCAATTTCCTCCAATACGGTTTCGCTGGGGTAGCAGCAGCGAACCGCATTCAATACCGAACCCAGGGAGATGCCGCGAATGGACTTCGATTCCTGAATGCCCAGGTCCATCGTCTGCAGGTAGCGCAGGAAGCGCTGTTCGGCCGCAGGCAGGGCATCGGCCAACGCCTCCAGGTTCTCCCGCACCAGTTCGATGATCTGCGCCGCCCTCTGCAGGGACGCAAATTGCGGGAAATGGAGTTCGCGTGATGGACCCACAAGTGGAATATCGGTGCGGGCGCATGGGAACTTTAGGGCATTTGCCCGATGGGCGTCGAGGAGTCCGTTGAACAGGAAGAGCCCGCTAGCACCGTACAGCCAGGCCGGAATCGTACTGGCCTAGCCCCGAACCAAACTGGCATAGCGGAACCAAACTGGCCTGCCCGGAACCAAACTGGCCTGCCCGGAACCAAACTGGCATAGCGGAACCAAACTGGCATAGCGGAAACTTCACCAGAATCGGTGGCTGCGCCGTCCGCTACGGCATGGGCGTATGGTTCCGCAGCGCCTCGGCCGTCCGCTCCTGATTGGCTTCGGCGGCAACTTCCAGCGCAGTCTTTCCGTTCTTGTCCTTCGCCTGTGGGTCAGCACCTTTTTCCAGCAGGAAGCGTAGGGCGTCCACCCTGCCCCAACTGGCGGCGTGATGCAGCGCGGTGGCGGCCTCCTCGGCATCCTTGACGTGCAGGTCAGCGCCCTTTTCCAACAGCAGCCGCAGGACGGGGACGTGGCCGGCCAGCGCCGCATCGTGCAGCGCGGTGGCGCCCACGGCATTCCGTGTTTCCAC
>JALOKO010000155.1 GCA_025456495.1 Bryobacterales bacterium
CGCGAACCCTGCCGCGGTGCAGTACCGCTACACGGTGAATCCCACCGTGAATCAGATTGCCGGGGCACGAGGAGCAGAACGGAAGGAATGGCTGGACTATGCGCTGAATTCCCAGCGGGGACCGCTGCCCATCCGGGCGCGCCACCGCGCCTTCGATTACAGGTCACAGGCCGTCTACCCGGCGAACTTCTGGGATAGCGGCCGCATCCTGCTGTGGCGACTCAACCCCGCCAACCTCTTGGAAGAGAACGTGCCTTTCTTTGCCTACACTGACCTTTCGGATCACTCAGCGCTGTGGAGCTACTTTGAGTTTCCCTACGCGCCGCTGTTGCCCGTGCTGAACAACACATCCCGGATCCGGATCCTCCCGCGCGACGAGACGGCGAATGCCATTGAAGGCGCGAGGATCCTCATCAACGGACAGGTCTCTGACTTGCCGCTGGAGCTCAGTCTGCAGCCCGGACAGTTGGTTGACCTGGAAGCAATGGATGGCGAGCCCGTGGACGGCGAGCGCTGGGCCTTTACCTCCTGGGCGGGCGGGCAAGCGCCCGCTTGGCAACTGCAAACCCCGGCCACCGACACAGACTACAAGGCAGAGTTCCGCAAGCAGTACCAACTCACACTGCGCGCAAACCCGCCGACGGGTGGCCAGGTGACCGAGGGCGGATTCTTTAACCCCAACCAGCAGGCCTCGGTTGCCGCCACTCCCGCCCCGGGCTTCCGCTTCACCGGATTCACCGGCAGCATCAACAGCACGTCGCCCACAATGCAGTTCCCCGTCACTGCACCGGTTCAATTGGTGGCCAACTTTGAGTCAGTGGGCCAGCCCATCCTGAACCTGAGTGTGTTGGAGCGCACCACCCCGCTTGCCGGGTACCGGCGCCTCCGGGTGGCGGTGAACAACACGGGCCAGAATCCTGCCTCCAATGCGCGCATCACCGGCATCAGCAACGTCCAGGTGATCTCGGGCAGCGGCGCCGTGTCGGTATTCAGCCCACTTCCGCTGAATGTGGGAGCCGTCCTGCCCAACGCGTCGGGCGAAGGACTGGTGGATTTCCTGTGGCCCGACACGGCTCGGCGCGTGCGCTTCACCGTCACCATGGAAGCCGACAACGGCTATCGCCAGACTCAGACGCTCACGATGTTCCGCTAGCGCGCGGGCACGAGAGAACCCAGACGCCGGAGCGACAGGCTCCGCCCGGCGTCTGGGCTACCGCAACGATTGAGCCCGCTCGGCAATGGAACGAAAGGAATTCTCTGTATGCGCACGTTGTTGCTTACCCTCTGCCTCACCGGTTGGTTGCAGGCCGCACCCATGCTTACCGCCACCAACACGGCCGTTTCCGGAATGGCTGGAAGCGCATTGGAACTGCGATTCCAACTGGTGAACCCGGAACTGACCGCGTACTTTAACGTGTATAGTTCCGCGCTGATTGCGCAGACCAACCCGTCTATCGGCGATATCGCTTTCGACGACGCACCCTACCAGGACAACATCGGCCTGCTGGGCGGCCCGGTGGATGGCGTTCTACCGCCCGGTGATACCTGGGAGGACGTGTTGGGACTGTACGCCATCCGTCTGGGCGCCCTCGTTGGCGCGTCGAACCAAATCACCGTACGCATCTTCTGGGACCAGTTCTCGGACGACCCGAACGTCTGCGGCGAGTGTCTGGAGGACACCGGATTCAGCGACGTGCAGTACACGATTACAGTGAATGATGTTGCGGGCGAACCAGTGCCGGAACCCGGAACCTGGGCATTGCTGGCGGCCGGCTTGGCCATCGTTGCGTTTCGGCGCCGCCTGGCTTAGTGCTGTCGGCGCGGGCCGTGACGCTGCTGCCTACGCACTCGCCCGGCCGGCGCGTTCCTGTCGGCCATCACCCTCCTGTCGGATGGCCGACACCGTCCTATCGAGTCGCCAAGGCGGCGGACCTGTAGCAGGGCCGCCGCCGCTCCCCCCACTCGTGCGAACATAGTCGATTGGGAGCCTTACGGCGGGCTGACGCCACCGGATTGCAGTGCGCTCCGGCTTGTGTCGCCTTCCCACGGGGATTCCATCCCAGCCCACACTTTGGGCCTATTCCAGACTTGGGGCTCCGGTTCAACGCCGATCTTTTCCGATGAGCCCTACCCATCCATGGGCGCAGCGGTCTGGATGGCGTTATGAGATTCGCACCCCCTTGCATCCAGGAGCATTGTCAGCATGAGTGACGCACAATACCGTATTGAAAAAGACTCGATGGGCGAAGTGAAGGTTCCCGCATCCGCCCTATACGCGGCGCAGACGCAGCGCGCGTTGGAGAACTTTCCCATCAGTGGCATTCCCTTCCCTCGACCCTTTATCGCCGCATTGGCGATGGTGAAGGCGACGGCGGCGGAAGTGAACCAGAGTCTGGGCCTGCTGGACGGCGCGATTACCGACGCCATCACGGGCGCTGCCGCGGAAGTGGCCGCTGGACAGCATGACGCGCAGTTCCCCCTGGACATCTTCCAGACGGGGTCTGGCACCAGCACCAACATGAACGCCAATGAGGTGATTGCGACGTTGGCCACGCAACGCCTGGGGGCGAAGGTCCACCCAAACGATCATGTAAACTGCAGCCAGAGCTCGAACGACGTCATCCCCACCACCATCCACGTCAGCGCCCTGGTGGAGACAAACGGCCACCTGATTCCCGCGATGGAATACCTGGCGGGCGTCATCGAAACAAAGGCGGCCAGCGTGGATCATGTGGTCACCACCGGCCGCACGCACCTGATGGACGCGATGCCCATCCGGTTGAGCCAGGAGCTCAGCGGTTGGGCCGGGCAGATCCGCGATTGCATTGCACGGCTGAAGGCCACCTATCCGCGGATTGGCGCGCTGGCGCTGGGCGGGACAGCCATCGGCACGGGCATCAACGCGCATCCGGAGTTCGGCGCCAAGGTGGCCGAGGCGCTAGCGGCAAAGACCGGCCTTCCCTTCCAGACCAGCGGCAACTATTTCGTTAGCCTGTCCAGCCTGGATGCGGTGGTGGAACTCAGCGGCCAGTTGAAGACCTACGCGGCGGCGCTGATGAAGATCGCCAACGACCTGCGCTGGATGAACAGCGGCCCCATCCACGGGATTGCGGAGATCGCGTTGCCGTCGTTGCAGCCGGGGTCAAGCATCATGCCGGCGAAGGTAAACCCCGTGGTACCCGAGAGCGCGGCCATGGTGTGCGCGCAGGTGATTGGCAATGACGCCACCATCACCGTCGCGGGCCAGTCAGGCAACTTCCAGTTGAACGTGATGCTGCCGGTGGCGGCCTACAACCTGCTGCAGAGCATCCACATTCTAGGCAGCGCCAGCCGCATGCTGGCCGACAAGGCAATTGCCGGCTTCACGGTGAACGAAGCGAAGATCGCGTCGCTGGTGGAGATGAATCCCATCCTGGTGACCGCGCTGAACCCGGTGATTGGCTATGAGAAGGGCGCCGCGGTGGCCAAGCAAGCCTTCAAGGAAGGGCGCAAGGTGAAGGACGTGGCGGCTGAACAGACTGACTTGCCGATGGAGCGCATCAACGAAATCCTGGATCCGCGCAAGCTCACCGAAGGCGGTGTGGCGGACGCGTAAGCGTACCCGGATCCCTGGCCGAAGAAAGCACAACGGGGCCATCGACGGCAGCTTTGCCGTTGATGGCCCTGTTGCATTTCGAGTGCTTGCGCACCCATCTTCCCTTTCGCCCTACTCGCGTCGCTGGTACCGGGACTGGTTGCCCCAATCCAAGGAACTCCTGAGCGTACTCCTAAGGTGGTTGCCTAATTGTTCGTGGCACCCACACGCCCTAAGCTGGGATATCACCGGAAACCATTGGAGATATTGATGAGCAAACGATCCCTGATTCTTGGCCTTGTGGCTGCCGCTTGCGTTGTGGTGAGTCCCGCGGAGGCGACATCCCTGCTGGATGTGCATGCCATTGCAATGGAGGGGCTGCAACAGGCGCCCGTAGCCCCCACGGGGATGCCGTTGTCGCTGATGGAAGAGGGCGGCATGCAGGCGCTGACGCTGGGCGGTCTGGCTGGGCTGTTCTTCTATCGCAAGCGGCGCCCGCAAGCGGAATAGCCTTTCCTGCTAGACGCCGCTGAGTTCCTGAATGCGGCCCGTGCTGTCGCCGAACTGTTCAATGGGGGCGCCCAGGCGATCCAGCAACGTCAGGTAAAGGTTTGTCATGGGCGTATCCTTCGGGAAGCGCAGGTGCTGACTGCCCTGTAGGCCCGCCGCCTGCCCGCCCGCCAGCAGCACGGGCAACTCGTCGTGGTTGTGGCGGTTGCCATCGCCGATGCAAGAGCCATACACGATGACACTGCGCTCCAGCAGGCTGGCGTCGCCTTCCCGGATGGCTGCCATCTTTTCCAGGAACCTTGCAAACAGCGTCATGTGGAAGGTATTGATCTGGGTGATCTTCTCGATCTTCTCAGGGTTCTTCTGGTGGTGCGAGAGCGGATGGTGCGCGTCCGCCACTCCAATTTCACGGTAGGTACGGCTGCTGCCTTCGCGGCCCACCATCAGGGTGACCACGCGCGTGGAGTCGGTCTGGAAGGCGATTGCCATCAGGTCGTACATCAGCGACAAATGGTCAGAGAAGCGGGCCGGGATGCCGGAGGGCTTGGGCATATCCACTTCCACCACGGGATGCTGAGCCGCGCGGGCGAGGCGCTTTTCCACGTCGCGCACGGCATAGAGGTACTCGTCCAGTTTGCGCTTGTCTGTGGGCCCGAGGTCGCGCATCAGACGGGCGGTATCGCCCTGGACCTGGTCCAGCACGCTGCGTTGGAAGCGCTGCCGTTGACGCGCTTCGGCCGGAGTCTCACCGTTTCGTGACGCGCCAAAGAGTCGCTCAAACACCAGGCGGGGATTGATCTCAGGTGGCAGCGGTGTGGTTTCGTTGTGCCAGGCAAGGCTGTTGGTGTAGGCGCAACTGTAGCCGGAATCGCAATTGCCCACCACGCCGCCATACTCAGTGCCCAGTTCCAGGGAGGCAAAGCGCGTGCGGTTCTCCCACTGGCGTGCGAGCAGTTGGTCAATGGATACGCCGTTCTGGATGTTGGCGCCATCGGTCTTGCGGGGATGCACGCCGGTGAGAAAAGCGGCGGCGGCGCGAGCGTGATCGCCGGGTCCGTCACCGAGAGCCTTGGCGTTATGCTGTGCCAGGCCACTCAGCACGCTCACGTGCGCACGCACCCTTTCCAACGGCTGCAGGATCCGGGTGAGGGCAAAGTCGTGGCCCGTGGCGGCCGGGGTCCACGCATCCATCGTCACGCCGTTGGGAATATAGGCGAAGCCCAAGCGCAACGGCGACGCTGCCACCATCTCACGCTTCGTGGCGAAGGCAGGCGTCATGGCATCCAGAAAGGGAAGCCCCAGCGTGATGCCTCCGATTCCTCGAAGGAGGCTGCGACGGGAGAGGTGCTTGCGGGTCATGGGGTGGCCACTCCTTCCGCCCGGCGCATGCGGAAAGGCATGCTCCAGCAGATTTCCTCCACCAGCGTGGAGATGCGGTATTGGTTGGTCTCCATGGAGGCGGTAAGCGCTTCCACGGAAGGACGGTCATAGCGTTCCAGACCACGTCCCAACGCGAAGGTGAGCATCTTCTCCGCAAGATTGGCGGCGATCTGGCGCCGCTGCCGCAGCAGCGCCTGCTTCATCGTGTCAGGACCATCAAAGTGAACACCGTCGGGCAGCGTGCCAGAGGCGTCGATGGGAAACTTACCCTCGGCATCGCGGTAACGGCCGATGGCGTCGAAGTTTTCCAGGCTGAATCCCAGTGGATCCATTTTACTGTGACAGGCAGCGCAAGTGGGGTCAGTGCGGTGCTTCTCCATGCGTTCACGCAAGGTGGCCGCTTCGCCGACGCCGTCGGCATCGAGTTCCGGGACATCCGGCGGGGGCGGCGGGGGAGGAGCGCCAATGATGCTCTCCAGCAGCCACAAGCCACGCAGCACGGGTGAGGTGCGGGTGGGGTAACTGGAGATGGTAAGCAGGCTTGCGTGCGTCAACAAGCCACTGCGCTTGGCGCCCGCCAGGGAGACGCGACGGAACTCCTCACCCTCAACGCCCGCGATGCCATAGTGCTTCGCCAGCCGTTCGTTCAGGTAGGTGTAGTCCGCCACCAGGATGTCATCGACGGTTCCGCCCTGCTGCAACAGGGTTTCGAACATCAGTTCGGTTTCGCGCTTCATGGCGGCGCGCAGGCTGGCATCAAAGGTGGGGAAGAGGTCACGGTCCGGCTGGACCAGATCGATGTTGCGCAAGCGCAGCCACTGGCCGGCGAAGTTTTCAGTGAGTGCGCGGGCATTCGGGTGAGCCACCATGCGTCGCGCCTGAGCCAGCACCTGCTCGCGCGTGCGCAGATTGCCGGTTTCAGCGGCGGTCAGCAGGGCCTCATCGGGCATGCTGCTCCACAGGAAGTAGGACAGGCGGCTGGCAAGCTCGACAGGCGTAAGCTGGCGCACTCCCTGTTCACGGAGGGCAAGGTCTTCAGGCGGCTGTCCACGCTCCACGCGGAACAGGAAGTGCGGCGACACCAAAATGCCCTGTAACGCAAAACGGATCTGCTCTTCGAAGGGGAAGCCCTCGGCGCGCGCCGCGGCGGCCAGCGCCAGCAGCGGCTTGGTATCGGCGGCTGATATCGGCCGCCGATAAGCCAGTCGGGTAAGCCGTGTGAGGATCCGCTGCGCGCATCCGGCCTGGGCGGACTTGGCGCGGGGGTTGCAGACGAAGATCTGTTGGTGACTGCGCGTGATGGCGCGCCGGGCATCGCCGAAGGGTCCACGCACTTCGAAGTGGCCCACGTCGATGAATCGCGACGAGTCTGCTTCATCGCGGACAACCACCGGCTGCATGTCCCCATCCACGGTGGCGGCGCGCAATGTGTGGGTGCCGGCAGTAACCCGGACGCGGATGGCGAACTCGTTGGGGGAATCCTCACCGCCACTGGGCAACTGGGTTTCAAACACCTGCGGCTGGCTGACGCCCACCACGGCCATGGCGATCAAGCCGGGTTGCTGGCGCTGGCGGCGGCGGTCCGCCACGCGCAAGGTGATTTCGTATTCGGCATCGGCAGGAAACTCAAAGCTTGCCTCGCGCGCGTGCGGAAAAGCAAGGGCGCCGGTTGCCTGGGAGGCGGCGTTCCCCAGCCGCCGCAGGCTTTCGCCGCTCAGGCGGGCGTAGGTGGGCTCCATGCGATCCTGCGGCGAGACGATGGCGCGTTGGGCGATTTCCCAGGCGGCATCTACGTACTTTTCCATCAGCACGGGAGAGACGGTCAAGACATCGCCGATGTTGTCGAAGCCATATCCGGCGTCGTCCGCAGGGAAGTTGGCGGCAGGCTGGAAGTCAACGCCCAGCAGGTCGCGGACGGTGTTGTTGTACTCCACGCGATTGAGGCGGCGCGCGGTGACGCGGCCGGGGTCGGGCTTGGCGTTGCGGGCAAGCGTTTCCAAGCCCTCGCGAATCCAACTGACAACGGCATCGCGCTGCTCCATCGGGGGTCGCGGCAAGCCCTTGGGCGGCATGGTTCCGTCCAGTAGGCGGGCGGAAACCTTTTCCCAAACCTCGGGATGCCGCCAAGCCAGTTCGGCTGATGCGAACTTCGACAGGTCCAGGCCCGCCGTGGCGTTCTTGGCCTGGTGGCACAGCAGGCAATTGCGCTTGAGAAAGGGGGCGATCTCCTGTTGATAGGTCTGTTCCGTGCGCTGTGCGTTGGCGCTGTCGTCTGCGCCCAGATGCAGACAGGCAAGCAGGCCCAGCAGCGACGCCAGCAGCAGCATCGCGGCAAAACGGGATGGGCGCACTGCGTTCAACCCGAGCCTCCCCTTCTTGGAATCGTGAACAGGAAATCGAGCCAGTATCCTACCCTTGGCGTTCGCTACCCACAGGGAC
>JALOKO010000156.1 GCA_025456495.1 Bryobacterales bacterium
CGCAAATCCCACATACAGCACCGTGCACACCACCAGCGATCCAATAATCCCAATCGGCATGTCTCGCTGTGGATTCTTCGCCTCCTGCGCCGCGGTTGAGACTGCATCGAATCCGATGTATGCGAAGAAGATGATTCCAGCTGCTCGCAACACACCGGTAAAGCCGAAGCGTCCGAACTCTCCCGTATTCTCTGGAATGAAGGGTTCATAATGCACCGGGTTGATGTACGCAATACCGGCGCCGATAAACGCAATCACCACCGCCACCTTGATCACCACAACCACGGCGTTCACCCTGGCGGATTCCTGAATACCCGTCACCAGCAGCCAGGAAATGACGGCCACGATGAACGCAGCGGGCAGATTTACGATTCCATGTACCAACTCACCACTTGGCAGGCGCACGGGCTGCCAGGGAGAGGCAACCAGGTCCGCTGGTAAGTTGATGTTGAAGTCATGAAGGAAGCTCACCACGTAGGCTGACCACGAAATGGAAACGGTTGCCGCACCAACCGCGTATTCCAGAACCAGATCCCAACCGATAATCCATGCGATAAATTCACCCATGGTGGCATAGGCATAGGTATAGGCGCTGCCCGCCACCGGAATCATGGTGGCAAACTCGCTATAGCACAATCCCGCGAATGCGCAGCCTATCGCCGCCAATACAAACGACAAGGTCACAGCCGGTCCAGCATAATTCGCCGCGGCGAGTCCAGTGAGTGAAAACAACCCCGCACCGATAATCGCCCCAATCCCCAGCGCCACCAGGTTGGTCGCGCTCAACGTGCGCTTCAAACTACTCTCTGATTCCTCAGCCTGTTCCTTCAGGTCAGCCAGCGACTTCCTCGCGAACAACGTGCTTGCCATGCTTCTCCCGTTTCCAAGGTGAATTGTGGAACTCCCGGCGTCTCTCCGCCAGCGGTGAGGGCATCCGGGCAACGTGGCCTATCGGAAGCGCACCATGCGAAGGATGCCGCGCGGTATTGCCCCGGGCATCCTATCGAAAGAAAAGAAGATAACACACCCCATGCGGAAACAGACACACACCCGCTGGCCCCGGGTGCGCCTACCCCATCCATTCGTCCTTCACCAACTGCCCCCGCCGGTACACCGCCACCACCCGCGGAGCCCCTATCTGCAGTCCCAGTTCCCGATAATCCTCGCAATCCACCAGCAGCAGATTCGCTTCCTTCCCGGTCTCTAAACTCCCCATCCGATCCCCCACGCCCAGCGCATGCGCGGTATTGGCAATCTGTAGCTGCAGCAGTTGCGCGGCGCCCAAGCCCGTCCGTTGCCGCAGCAGGGCCAGCAACCCCAGCGGGCTCAGCACTCCCGGACCGTCTCGTCGGTAGCCCGTCGCCAACGCCAGCGCCAGCCCCTGCTCCAGCGCACGCGGGACGCGTTCCACCCAAGCCTCCCCATCCAGTGCGGCGCACCCCGCGTAGGCCAACCACGGAAACCCCCACTGCGCCAGTTGTGCCGCGGAGGCATCGTCGGGAAGCACGCCCTCCGCCTGGAAGCGGATCACCAGACTGAGGTCCAACAGCTCCCGCACGGTCCATTCCCCCACCCCGCTCACCACGCAGGGCGCGCTCTGCGCGGCTGACCGCAGCAAAGGCAGCCGCTTGTCCGCCTCCATGGCGCGAAGCACATCGCCGGAAAGATCCATCGCCAGCAATGGAGCTAGCTCGCGCAGGTGCTCGCGGGTTGGCGCCGGCAGCAGATGGCGTAAGCCCAGGTTCGGTGGGGGGTGAGCGTGCATGGTGGCCGCGTCCGGGCGTAGCCCCACCTGGAAGCAGCCCGGCGGAAGGTCAGCGCGCAGCAATTGCCGTAGCACCCGCCCCCGTTCTCCAGCTTCCGACGGCAGCCAGACACGCGCTCGGACAAAGGTGCTACCGGCCAGCGCCAGCCCCTGCACGTCCTTCGTCAACCGACGACTCAGCCATCCCCCACCTGCGGCATCCTGCCCATCCCCGGGAGCATTCAGGTCTCCCACCGCATCCACGAATCCCGGGATCACCACCAGGTTTCGCGCGTCCACCCATGTTGGCGATGTTGTCCCGCGAAGGTTCTCCAGCCGCCGCGTCGCTCCAATCTGTGCGATGCGACCGTTCTCAATCAGCAAAGACGCATCGCGCAGAACAGCGGGGTTGTCCAGTTCGTTGCCCACTCGCATGCGCGCCGGACCCTGCAGGGTGAGCACCTGTCGCGCGCCGCGGATCAAGACCCGCGGTTCCGTACTGCGCCGAAGTAGTGACTCCGTTGCTGGATACCCTGCCGTGAGCATGACATGTTCCGGCCCTCTCCTCAGGATCCCGAGCCGGATACCTCAACCTTATGCGAAGTCGAACCTCATGGAAACATAAATTGTTGGGTTTGTTCATAGTTAGCCCCCGTTTGGGGGGAATTGGCATCCCCCGTTTGGTGATGTTTCAGGGTCCGGCTGCGGCGGTGATGCGTGTCCCGCGCGGACGGTGACAGCCCCATCTCCACACCGCATCTCCGCCATGGGGCTCGGCCAGGGAGGGGAAACCCGCGCGCCCTCGGAATCGCGCGACAATAGAAGCTTGAACTCCCCACGCAATCCTCGTAAAGGCGCGCGACCCCGTAAGTTCGCCTCGCCATCTTCGCGTCCCCCGTCCGCAGGCTCCCCCCCGCAAGCATCCCGGCCCACCGGTTCCCGTCGCGCCAAACCGGACGGTTCTCCAGCAGGTTCACCGCGAGGCAGCGGTCCGGCGCCTCGTTCCGCGCGTCCCTACGCCAAGCGCGACGACAACCGGCCCCCGCGCCTCGACGATGACCGTCCCCCCGCGCGTCCCTACGCCAAGCGCGACGACAACCGCCCCCCGCGCCGTGACGACGACCGTCCCCCCTCGCGCCCCTACGCCAAGCGCGATGACAACCGTCCCCCGCGCCGCGACGACGACCGTCCCCCCGCGCGTCCCTACGCCAAGCGCGATGACAACCGTCCCCCGCGCCGCGACGATGACCGTCCCCCCGCGCGCCCCTACGCCAAGCGCGATGACAACCGCCCCCCGCGCCGTGACGACGACCGGCCACCGCGGACGGGCAGTCGGCCAGCCGCCGCCCCAGCCAGAAAGCAGGCCGCCCGCCCGCCTGCCCAAGCCCCGGCGGACGCCCTCCGCAAGACGCTCGACCGCGTCCTCTCACGGGCCGGTGTCGGCAGCCGCACCGTTGCGGCGAACTGGATTCGCGAAGGCCGCGTCCGCGTCAATGGCCGTATCGAACGCAATCCCGAAGCCTGGGTCCACCCCACCGAAGATCGCATGCTGCTGGACGGCCGCCTTCTCCGTCCGGAGGATCGCGTCTACATGCTGCTCTACAAGCCCAAAGGGTATCTGTGTACCCGCCAGGACCCCCAAGGCAGACCCACCATCTATGAGCTGCTTGCTGGCGTCAAGTCCTGGGTCTTCAACGTTGGCCGACTGGACCTTGACACCAGTGGCCTGTTGATCCTCACCAACGACACTGAGCTTGGCGAATTACTCACCAATCCTGTCTACAAAGTCATCAAGACCTACCTGGTGAAGGCCAATACGTTGCTGACGGACGAGCAACTGCAGCGTCTTCGCGATGGTGTGGAACTGGCGGACGGCCCCACGTTGCCCGCCGTCGTGCGCCGCGTTCGCGATAGCGGCAAGTACACCCATCTGGAAATCCAGATCCATGAGGGCCGCAACCGCCAGGTGCGTCGCATGGTGGAAGCCATCGGCGCCAAAGTGCTGAAGCTGGTACGCACCGCCATTGGTCCCATTGAGATCGCGGGACTGGAGATCGGCAAGCATCGCCCCTTGGCCAATGAGCAGGTACAGGCCCTGAAGGCGCTCGCCATGGAAGGTTCCGGTAAGCCCTCGATCGGCAAGAAGCAACGGCGCAATTGGAGTCACACCGAAGCCGACGCTGCCTGGGATGAGGACCGCCCGGATTCCTCCGTGGAACCAGGCGAGGGGCCAGAGGAGTAGCCTGCCGCCACAATCACCAGGAACATGGTGAGGATTTCGCTGTCACCCAGGTTGTACTCAAACAGCCCGCCCACCATGACAGCCACCACCGCACTGAACACGCTCAGGTGCAGCGCCCGCGACAGGCTTCGTGGTCGCTGTGCCTGGGCCAGCGCTTGCCACTGGTCCCACAGCAGGCGTCCGAAGATCCACAGGAGAAACAGCACCGCCGGCATGCCGCGTTCCGCGCCGTAGTGTACATAGATATTGTGTAAATGTCCGTAATAGCCCTCGGGGAAGGGGCGGCGGATCCATGACGGCGCGTACTCCTCCACGTGACTCCCTACCCGCTCCGGCCCCAGCCCCAGCAGTGGATGCGCCTGCATCATGGCCACCCCCGTGGCGAAGGTCACCACCCGGTGCTGGTTGGAATCGGTCTCCCCACGTGGCTTGAAGATCGAGAGGAAGCGGTCCTGCACGGAGGCCGGCCCGAAGGCCAGCAGCAATACGAAGGCCACCGGCGCGGCCAACGCCATCCATCGCCGGAAACTCCACAGAAGGGGCAGGGAAGCAATGGCCGTCGCAATCCAGATTCCCCGCGTATATCCCAGCACAACACCGCTCAACAGCAATCCCAGTGCGGCCACGACGCCCGCCAGATGCCACCGTCGTAAGCGCGGGCCTACCAGTGCATAGGCCAGCAACAGCAGGGTCACCAGCATCGCCTGTCCGCTGAAGGTCATCCAGTGGCTCATGAAGCCGGTGATCCGCTGCCCCACATAGGCCTCATAGAAGGCCTGTCCAGTCTCGCGTGCCTCCATGTATTTCCAGCCAAACTGCCCCAAGGCAAGCAGCGCGCTGGCGCATGCCACCAGCACCCATCCGGCGAACACACAAAGGTAGTCCCTCACTGCGGGCAGGGCCGCCAGCGCCACGGGCAGCACCAGGAACACGTACAGCTTCTTCACTTGGGGAAGCCCCACCAACGGCTCTGGCGACGCCGCTAGCGACACCAGCATCCAGCCCAGAAAGCATCCCAGCGGCAGATAGACATCCACCCAACGCCAGCGCGTCCCCGCCGCCAGCAAGCACAATAGTGCGAGCCCCAGGAATATCTGGCTGACGGGAATCGACACCAGAATACTCACCGCGGACGCCATCGTGGCATACCTCGCGGTCTTCCGCCACGCGTCCTGTTTGCGCATCTCGGCTTCCGACATCCCTTGTAACCCGGATTCAGTATTGCAGCCCTTCGTTGATTCTCACAAGCAGCTTGCCATCCCACCCATGCCACAATAGGCCGCAGGGACACCCTGCGCCATCATGACTCTCTTCCTGCTTCGTCACGCCATTGCCGAGGACCGCTCCTCCACCGGGTTGGATCGCGATCGGGCCCTCACCCCCGAAGGTATTGAGCGGCTAACCCACGTATTGCGTATCGCTGCGAGTGCTGGCGTACGGCCTGCCGTCATCCTCTCCAGCCCCTATCTGCGCGCCAACCAGACGGCCCAGCATGCCCATAAGCTGCTGAAGTGCAAGCAGCCCATCGTCCTCACCGACGCGCTGACGCCGAATGCTTCGCCCCTCTCCGCCTGGGACGAGATCCGCCTCCACGAGCAGGCGCAATCCGTACTCGCCGTCAGTCACGATCCCCTCATCAGCAGTCTGTTCAGTTACCTGCTCGGAGTCTCGCAGTACGTCCATTCCTTCAAGAAGGCCGGTCTGGCGAAGTTCGAGTTCATCCGCACGGGCGCCCGCCCCAGTTGCGAGGTGCAGTGGATCCTTACCCCTGCGCTTGCCAATGCGAGCGCCAGCATCCGGGACTAACCAGGCAGCTCAGCCACAAGCGGCGTCACTAATCCCACCTTTCGGTCCATGATGCTTCGCCGGTCAGGCGAGGATGCGAGCCGGTTCCGGCTAACCCCGCCTTGGGGTTGGCCGTACCAATCGCCCGGTCCGCGGGCTTTCCCTTTCGTTCCCCCCGCGGCAGATTGAAGTGGTTGATCACTTCCGACACATCCGACACATCCGACACATCCGACACATCCGACACATCCGACACATCCGACACATCCGACACATCCGACATTCCGGCTTGGCTCGCGCTGGGTACGCCGGATATACTCAGCCAATGCGTACCCTCCTTGCTCTCTTGATGGTGGTGCTCCCGCTTGCTGCGCAGCCACTTCCCGTCTCGGCCCCCGAAGCACAAGGGCTCTCGACGGAACGTCTGGCTCGCATGCATCGCGTGATGGCGGAAAAGACCAAAGCCCAGCGACCGCCCGGCGCCATCACGATGGTTGTTCGTAATGGCCACATCGTTGATTGGCAAACCTTTGGCCATCGTGACGTCGAGGGGGGCTTGCCCATGCAGAAAGACACCATCTGCCACATCTACTCGATGACCAAGCCCATCACCAGCGTCGCCATCATGATGCTGGTGGAAGAGGGCAGGCTGAAACTGAATGACCCGGTGGAGAAGTTCATTCCCGCGTTCAAGGCGCTGCAGGTCTACAAGCAGGGTACCGTCGAGCGCCCGGTTCTGGTTCCAGTGGAGCGGTCCATGACGGTGAAGCACCTGCTGACACACACCGCCGGGTTTAGCTACGGGTGGGGAAATGACAATCTCTCGGCCATGTACCAGAAGGCCAAGGTTTTTGAGGTGGCATCCTTGGATGAATTCATCACGAACGTGGCCAAGTTGCCACTGGCGGCACAACCGGGGGAGCGCTATGAGTATTCCATCGGCATTGACGTGCTGGGCTACCTGGTGCAGGTGGTCTCTGGCCAGTCCTTTGACCAGTTCGTTTCGCAGCGCATCCTGGATCCGCTGAAAATGAGCGACACCCACTTCACGCTGCCGGAATCCAAGCGCGCCCGACTGGCGAAAATCTACGGGCTGCGTCAGGGCGCGTTGCGCACCCAACAGGGGCTCAGCACGAAGGGGGTGCCGTTCGGGGGGATGGGTTTGTATTCCACCATTGGAGACTACGCGCGTTTTGCCCAGATGCTGGTGAATAGCGGGGAACTGGATGGCGTGCGCCTGCTGAGCCGCTCAACCGTAGACCTGATGATGAAGAACCACCTGGTGGGTATGGCCAAGGAAACGCGCGCGGATGACGATAGCGAAGGTTTCGGCTTGGGCGGCAGCGTACGCATCCATGTGGAGCATGCCAATCGTTTGGGCAGTGAAGGATTGTTCGGTTGGGACGGCGCCGCCTCCACGCGCTTCCGTGTGGACCGCAAGGAGAAACTGGCTTACTTACTGTTCACGCAATGGATGCCTTTTGACACTGAGCTACTGAATCTGTTCGACACCCTGGTCTATCAGGCGATTGCGGACTAGGATTCTGCGCGACCGGGCCAGTTGCCAGCATGGCGTCACAGTAGTTTGGCAAAATCCGATTGCGTTCCTATCTCAAGAAAATCCAGAAGCTTAGGCTTTCCACCGCGTGGGGAGATGCGGTTTCGCGCATTGGTTCGCGCGTGGGCGTTTTGCATAATGCGTGTGCGTGGCGCGGCGAATGCCATTGCAACGAATCGCATGTGCGGAGGGATGAGCGATGACGCATCAGGACAGGGATGGTTTGCCGAACGAGCAGACGCAGCATACGAGGCCAACCATGGAGACCGGGCCACTCCAGGAAAGGCCCAAAACCGGGCGGTTATTGCATTTCCCTGCATCGCGCGCGGCACAACCCCTGCGCACTGTGGCGTCCATGCCGATGGCGCGGGCAAAGTGGACGATGGTGGAATCCATTCGCGCTGGAGCGTCCTTTTCTTTGGCCGCCCGCAACGTCGGCCTCAGCCCAAGCGTGGCCAAAAACTGGCTGCAACGGGACGAGACCTTTGCCGCGAGGGTGAACGAAGCGGCCGAGGAATACCGAACGGAACTCGAGG
>JALOKO010000157.1 GCA_025456495.1 Bryobacterales bacterium
TGAATGCGCGCGGCGTCTTCCAGGTCACCGACGGACGCAGCGCGCCCGCCCTGTTGCTGGAAGTACAGGCGGATGGGCTACGCAGCGTCTATGTCCCGCGTGGGGAAAGCGGCAGGTCTGGCGGCAAGCGCCGCGCAAGTATCGATTGATTGTGTGTTCGTGTTTAGACCCCGTCACGGACGGGATCTGAACTTCCAGAGCCAGAGGAGCCGCGCTGGTGTTGGCAGCACCAGCATGAGTTCCCATTTACGGAAATGAGCATTGCGGCCAGGGTGGCATTTGAAGCCATCCTGGCGCGCTGGGGAGAAGGAACCATGGAACGGTCACTTGTGGCCCGCATTGCGGCGGGTCTTGCGGTGTTGTGTGGATTGCTGTGCGGGCCAGTGGCCCAAACGATGGGACAAGCGCGGGTGTCGGCGTATTCCCCAGCGGCAGTCACCGTGGGGGCGCTCCCCGGACAATCGCTGCCGGTGACGGTAACCATGCAGAACTTCGTGCTGGGTCCGGTGCTCACCAACTCTGGATTCCGCGCCTATTGGAACGTGCAGGGGGGCACGCAACTTGCTATCGCCGGACAATCGGATACCAGCGTGGCGGTGGTGCAGATTCCTGAGTCGTTGCGTGGCGTGGCGGGCAACTACCGGGTGGTGGTTTGCAATTGGGTGAACACCGGGGAAAATGTGCTGGAAAGCTGCACCAACGCGGCAGCCAGTGCCACGTTTGTGGTGAACTCGCCGCCTTCGTTCACGATTGCATCCGTACTGCCCACGGCTGCGCAAAACGTGCTCTACTCGGTGGCGCTTACCGTCACGGGTGGAACGGTAGGGCCTCCGGGCAATCCGTACAATTTCCAGGTGACTAGCGGTTCGCTTCCGCCCGGACTCGTTCTGAACGAGAAGGACGGCACGTTGCAGGGCACGCCAAGCGCCAACGGAACCTTCAACTTCACCGTGGGCGCGACGGATTCGTCGAACGTATCGACATCACGGTCGTTCACGCTGGTGGTGCGGCCACCGGTATCCATCACCACCACCTCGCCACTGCCACCGGCAACAACGGGTGTTCCCTACAACATCGCGCTGCAGGCTTCGGATGGGCCACAGCCCCCTTCGTATCAATGGACTGTGACCTCCGGGACGTTGCCGACGGGATTGAATCCGCTGCCCCTGAACGGGGTGATTTCCGGCACACCCACCGCGGCGGGGTTGTTCAGCTTCACCGTCCAAGTACAGGACGCCAGCGGGACGGATAGCCGCAGCTTCCAGTTGAACGTGCGCCCGCCGGTGACCTTCGACACTCCGGCCACGCTGCCGAACGGAACCGGAGGCAGCCAATACAGCGAGGTGATTTCGGTTTCGGGCGGTCAGGCGCCGTTTACCTGGCAGTTGATTGGGGGCTCTGTGCTACCGCCAGGCCTGTCGCTGGAAGCGTTCAATGGCAGCAGCGCCAGGGCACTCACCGGAGTGCCGACGCAGGAGGGGAGCTATCCATTCACCGTTCGGGTGACGGACGCAGAAGCACGGTTCGCGGACCGGTTGTTCACGGTCACCATTGGCCCTGCGGTGGTGATCACCACTGCGTCGCCGCTGCCGGCAGGGACGCTGGGCAGTGCGTACAACGTCACGCTGGCCGCCACTGGCGGACAGGGGCCGTACTCCTGGACAACGGACGACGGCGTGCCGATGCCGCCGGGCTTGAATCTATCGGAGAGCGGAGTCATTACCGGAACGCCCACGCAGGCGGGAGACTACAGCATTCCGATTGTCGCTTTCGATAGCGGAAGCGGCAGCGGACGGAAGACCCTCGCGTTGAATGTGGCGCCGCCAGTGACCTTCACTACGGTATCGCCGTTGCCGGAAGCGGTGCGGGGCCGCCAGTATTCGACAACCATCAACGTCACGGGCGGACAGGAACTCTTCACGTGGTCGCTTGCGCCGGGCAGCAGCCTACCGGCAGGGCTTAGCCTGGTAGCGCCGTCGGAGGCAACCAGCGCTCACTTTGTGCGGGGCACACCCACAGTGGAAGGCACATTCAATTTCACGTTGCGCGTGATCGACAGCGACGGGCGGCAGGCGAACCAGGCCTACGCGTTGACCATTCGGCCGGCTTTGGCGATTACTACGGTTTCCCCGCTACCCCCGGGCACCACCAACGTTCCCTACTCGGTCACGCTGCAGGGGGCGGGCGGCGTCTCCGGCTACGTCTGGCTTTGGGACGTGGAGAATCCGGCTTTTGAGCTGACGTTGAACGAAAGCACCGGCACCATCAGCGGGACGCCTACGCAACCAGGTTCGTATTTCTTCACGGTGACGCTATTCGACAGCAGCGAGGCCTCAGTAACGAGAGCGTTTGAACTGGTGATCTCGAATCCGCTGGTGCTCACCACCAGTTCGCCGCTTCCCGATGCGGTGGAGGGGAGTGCGTACGGAGAGCGCCTGGCGGCGCAGGGCGGACGACTGCCCGTGACATGGGCGGTGGCGCCCGGCAGCACGCTGCCGCCCGGCCTGTCGATTGTAGCCGAGCCCGTGTTTGCCTCAGATCAAGGCCAGGCGGACGGAGCAACCGGCGCCAACGGCTTCAATTGCTGCGCGATCCTGCAGGGAACGCCCACCACGGCGGGCGTCTACAACTTCAGCGTGCGCGCGGCGGATGCTGATGGCCGACAGCAGACCCTTCCGTTGCAACTGACGGTTCGTGGCCCGTTGATGATCACGACGGCTGCCACCCTGCCCCCCGGCACGCTGAACGTCCCCTACAACGTGACGCTACAGGCCAGTGGCGGATTTCCACCCTACTTCTGGACGACGGTGGACGGCGTTCCGGTGGCCCCGGGGTTGACCTTGAGCCAATCCGGGGTGATTACCGGCACGCCCACCCAGGAGGGCACGTTTAGCGTGGCCATCGAGGTGATGGACCAGCAGGAGAACAGCCGCACGCGCACGTTCAGCATAACGGTGCGACCTCCGGTGCAGATTACCACCGCTACTCCGTTGGCATCGGCGGCGGTGGGCAACGCCTACAGCAACACCCTGGCGGCAACCGGAGGCAATCCCCCATACACGTGGAGCGTGCAGAGCGGCTCAACGCTTCCGGCGGGCATGACGCTGAGCAGCGCTGGCGTTCTGGGTGGGACTCCCACGCAGGCAGGTGAGTTCACATTCACGATTCGCGCTGTTGACCAGGATGGATCGTCTGACGCGCGGGCCTTCAGCCTGAACGTGATTGACACGCTGGGCTTCACCAGTTTCTCGCAACTGCCGGAAGGGCGCGTGGGGGTCGTATATGGGCAGACCCTGACGGCGGGCGGCGGGAACCCGCCCTACCAATTCACGGTGGCCCAAGGCAGCACTCTGCCGCCGGGACTGTCGCTGAACTCTGACTCGGGCCGGTTGTCCGGAACGCCCACGGAACCTGGCTTCTACTCCTTCTCGGTTCAGTTGAGCGATACCAGCAGGCAGGTTACGGGCGTGTTTACCCTGCGGGTGACGGGTCCGCTAACGTTGCTCACCCAAACCCCGCTGCCTGACGCGACGCGCAGCGTGGCCTACCAGACCACCATCCGTGCGCAGGGGGGCGGGTTGCCCTATCAGTTCAGCGTGGCGCCTGGCAGCAGCCTGCCACCGGGACTGGCGCTGGCTTTGCGCACGGGGATCCTGAGCGGTATCCCCACGCAGTCCGGTGTGTTCAACTTCACCGTTTCGGTGCGGGATGCGCTGGGAGAAGAAGTGAGCCGGGCCTACCAACTCACCGTGGTTGGCGGGCTGGCAATCACCACCACCTCCCCGCTGCCCAGCGGCCAGCAGGGCGTAGCCTACACGGCCACCTTTACGGCAACTGGCGGCTCCCCGGGCTATACGTGGTCACTGGTCAACGGCAGCACCCTGCCGCCGGGATTGACGCTGAGCGCCAGCACGGGTGTGCTGAGTGGCGTTCCGGCCACGGACGGGAACTTCAGCTTCACCGTGCGAGTGACCGATTCGGTGGGTGCGCAAGCGATTCTGACGGTGACGCTGCCCATTGGACAGCCGTTGACCATCCTGACCGGGGCGCAGTTGCCCGGGGCACAACGAAACGTCGCCTACGCCCAGGCGATCCAGGTGAGTGGCGGAACCGTTCCGTACACGTTCAGCGTCGCGCCGTCGGCCTTGCCGCCCGGCATCACGCTGAACGCCAGCACGGGCATCCTGAGCGGCGTTCCCAGCCAGTCCGGGTCCTTCACCTTCCCGGTGACGGTACGGGACGGGAACAACACCGAGGTTTCTCGTAGCTTCATCCTGGTGGTGAGCGACGACGCGCCGGCGCTGAGCATTCTCTCAGAAACGTTGCCGGACGGGCTGCGTGGCAATGCCTACAGCGCGGCGGTACTGGTGAGTGGCGGCATGAGTCCGCTGAATTTCTCACTGGCGTCTGGAGCCCTGCCACCGGGGATTACCGGGCCGACAGCCGCCGGTGTGGTGTCAGGGACTCCCACGCAAGCGGGAGCCTTTACGTTCACCATTCGCGTGGAGGATAGCGAGGGGCAGTTCGCGCAGCGCGCCTTCACGGTGAACATCCTGGGCGATCTGCGATTCGTCACCGGCAGCCCGCTGCCCGGCGGAACCATCGGCCAGGCGGTGAACCTGGTGCTGCAAGCCGACGGCGGCGTGGCTCCCTACACCTTTGCGGTGGGCAGCAACCCCCTGCCGGCAGGCGTCACGCTGGCAGCCAACGGCACGCTTTCGGGCATCCCCACGGCAGCCTTCCATGGAGGCATCGCCTTCCGGGTGACGGATGCGGCCACACCGGCGGAATCCACTGAGCGTGTGTTCCAATGGCGCATCAGCAGCGCGTTGGTGATTCTCACCAGTGAACTGCCGTCGGCGGTGGTGGGCCAAAGCTACAGCCAGGCCATCCTTGCTGATGGAGGCGCGCCGGCATACGCGTACGCCATTGCGGGTGGAACTTTGCCGCCCGGCATGTTGCTGTCTCCAGGCGGGAACCTTACGGGGTCTCCCACCGCGCCTGGCGTCTCTACCTTTGCGGTGCGCGTGACTGACCTGGATGGTCGTACGGCCGAACGCAGCTTCACCCTTACGGCGAACCCGCCCACGGTAAGCAGCGTGGTGATCCGGCCCAATGTGCCCAATCCGCAGCCCAACACTCAACAGCCGGTGCAGGTTACCCTGACCCAGACCGTAGACCAGGATGTCGACGGAACGCTGAACCTGCAGTTCAACCCCTTGGCGACACCGGCGGCGGATGACCCCGCCATCCAGTTTGTGACGGGTGGCCGATCCACGAACTTCCGCGTCCCGGCCGGAACCACCGCGGGCCTGTTTGGCGATAGCCCCAACTCGCCCGGAATTCAGACGGGGACGGTGGCGGGCGAGATTCGCATCACGGCGGCCCTGCGGCGGGGCGGCTTCGACGTGACACCCAACCCCGCGCCCACTGAGATCATTGTGATTCCGGCCGTGGCGCCCACCATCAGTGACCTTAGCGTGACGCGCAACGCCAGCGGCTTGCTTTTGACGGTGCGTGGCTTCTCAACCCCACGCAACATGACCACCGCCACGTTGACCTTCACGCCCCGCGCTGGCGCCACCGTGGGCAGCCCGCTCACCTTTACGGTGGATGTGGCGGCCGCCTTCACGGCGTGGTACGGTTCTGCCGCATCCACGCAGCATGGTAGCCGCTTTCAACTGACCATCCCCGTGACGCTGACCGGAGATCCGGCTGACATCACAGGGGTGTCGGTGCAGTTGCGGAACTCAGTGGCGCAGGGCAATCTGTTGAGCGCCACGTTCTAGGCGGATGCTCTCCGCAGGGCCAGCGGGGCTTTGCGGAGAGACCCGCCGGGCAGCAATCAACAAAGTCGTTCCAATCAAGAAGGGAACGGCAGGGGCTTCGGCCCTCGCCGTTCCCTTCGCCATTTGGATGGGCGGGCGATAGGCGGGCCGCTGTGATGCTTCCCGCGCAAGCATTCATCGGCATGGCGCGTTGGCCTTCCAGACGCAAGAAGGCCCCGGCAACACGCCGGGGCCTTGATGGTGACGGAACGTGCGCGGAGGCTACACGAGGTCGAACTTCTCCGGGTGCAGCAGGGGATCGCTGGTAACGATCACCGGCACCTTCAGAATCTCTTCCAACTCCTCCAGGTACTTGTTGGTGTGCGACTTCAGCACCTTGGCTACTTCCGGATGGACGCGCAAGGAAGCTTCCGGATCATCGATGGCGCGCGCCAGTTTGGTGGCCTCCGTGAGGATTTCGCCAATGATGGTCTGCACGTTCTTGATGTAGCCGGCGCCTTCGCAGGTGGGGCAGGGCTGGCAGAGAGTACGCTCCAGGCTCTGCTTCACGCGCTTCCGGGTGATGGCGATGAGCCCGAAATCGTTGAACTGCAGAATCTTGTAAGGGGCGCGATCCACCTTCATCGCTTCGTCCAGCGCCTGCATCACCTTGTAGCGATTCTTGCGCTCGTCCATGTCGATGAAGTCCACCACAATGATGCCACCCAGGTCGCGGAGCCGGATCTGCCGGACGGCTTCCTTCACCGCTTCGAGGTTGGTCTTGACGATGGTGTCTTCCAGGCGGTTGCTCTTGCCGACGAACTTGCCGGTGTTGACGTCAATGGCCACCAGGGCTTCGGTCTGGTTGATGACGATGTAGCCACCGGACTTCAGCCACACCTTGGGGCGGAGGGCCTTTTCCAGTTCGCTGGTTACGCCGAAGTGATCGAAGATGGGGGCCGGCTTGGTGTAGAGCCGCACACGCGAGACCAGGTTCGGCTGGACGGTCTGGACGAAGCGCAGGATGCGTTCGTACAGCTCTTCGTTGTCCACCCAAATGGTCTTGAACTCATCCGTCAACTGGTCGCGGAGCATGCGCTCAACGATGTCCAGGTCGTGATGGATGAGGGAGGGCGCCTTGCCTTTGTCCGCCTTGGCCTTGATGCCCAGCCACATGTTGTAGAGGAACTCCATGTCGGCGCGGATCTCTTCCTCGGTGCGGCCCTCGGCGGCGGTGCGGCAGATGAAGCCGCCCGACTTACCTTCACGGACAGCCTGCAGAATCTTGCGCAGCCGGATGCGTTCGGCGTCCGTACCCACCTTTCGGGAAACACCCACGTGTTCCACCGTAGGCATGTACACCACATAACGCCCGGGCAGAGCGATGTGCGAGGTAATGCGTGCGCCCTTCTGGCCGAGGGGTTCCTTGGCGATCTGGACCAGCACTTCCTGGCCTTCCTTCAGCACTTCAGAGATGGAGGGCACGGGCTGGGAGAACTTGCCCCGCCGGTCGTTGCGGTCGGTGCGGTCATTCCGGTCTACGCGATCGGTGCGGTCTGCGCGGTCGGTGCGGTCACCGCGGTCGGCGCGCGGGGCGCGATCCGGGCGGTCCGCACGATCTGGGCGATCTGGGCGATCTGGGCGATCCGGGCGATCCGGGCGATCCGGGCGAGCCTGGGGTTCCGGTCGTCCTGGACGCGCATGCACCGGCTCATCGTCCACAATCACGGCAGGGACCAAGGCCACTGCCGGGATCTCCGCATCGGTGAGGGCGTCGTCGTCCAGCAATTCAACATCGCCCTGGACTGCAACTCCAGCATCGGCACCCTGCTCCGGGCGAACCTTGCGGCGGCCCTCGCGACGCTCAATCATGCGCAGGCGACGGCGTTCGCGACGGGACAAACGCTGCGACCCATCCGCTGCGGGAATCCCGTCCCGCGTCTCGGCTGCGTCCCCTTCGCCGTCTCCGTCACCTTCCCCGTCGCCATCGCCGTCGCCGTCCTCGTCGTCCGAGATTGGCCGATTCGAGGCGACCGGCTGATCGTCCACGTCCGCGACGGAAGCGCTGGCGAACCGCGACGACAAATCGTCCGC
>JALOKO010000158.1 GCA_025456495.1 Bryobacterales bacterium
CTCCCCTCGGCTGGCTTGGTCCAATCCGCCTCGAAGTTCTCCTCGTAGCCGCCATAGCGGGTGTCATAGGCGCGCTGCTCCAGCACTTCCACCAACCGGTCGGCCAAGCCAATGACCTCTCGATCCTGCGTGGCCCGATAGTATTCGGCCAGCGCGTACAGGCCAAAACTTTCCCCGTAGAGATGCTTGCCGGAGTGGGTCACTTTTCCAGCCACGGGATCCACGGTCCAGAAAAAAGCCCCATGCTGGTGGTCCCATTGTTGGGTGCGCAACCACTCCCATCCATGGCGAGCAGCGCCCAGCAAGGTGTCGCGCGAGGGCAAACCCTCGCCTTCGAAATCGTTCCGCGAGGCGCGCGCAAACAGCCATACCATACGGGCTTGCGACACGATGTGCTTGCTGTTCTCTTCCTTCCGTTGGCCCTTCGCATCCAGGTGCATGTAAAAGCCGCCATGCTTCTGGTCGATGCTTTTCTCCAGCCAGAACTTCAGGATGTTGTCGCGCAGCATGGCATTCAGTTGAGAGCGCCATTCGCGGCTGCGCGCCTGATCAAAGCCCGTTAGCGTCTGGCTGGAGCCCCGGCCCGCACCCGGCAACAGCGCGGCTGCGAGGCTCGCGCTGGACGCCAACCACTGCCTGCGTGTCATCATCACCGCCTCCTTGCGATCACACCGGAATCCGCGTCCCCAGGCCTTCCCTTAGGTCCACCGAAGGCCCCGCCGGAAATTCCTGAGCCTAATGATACACTCATCCCTGATGTCGCAACGAAGCCTTTCCGCTGAACTGATTGCCGAGTTTCTGGGCACCTTCATCCTTCTGCTGTTCGGACAAGGCTCCGTGGCGATGGTGGTGCTGTTTGGCTCCGGCATCCCCAACGAAGTGGTGAACGGCGGCTATACGAACATCGTCATCGGCTGGGGATTGGGCGTCACCTTCGGCATCTACGCGGCGGGCAAGATCACGGGCGCGCATTTGAATCCGGCGGTCACCGTGGCGCTGGCCTGCTTTCGCGGATTCCCATGGACCAAAGTGTTGCCCTATTCCCTTGCCCAGATCGCCGGCGCCTTTGCCGCCTCCGCGCTGGTGTTTTGGAATTACCTGCCGGCCTTCCGCGCCTTTGACCCGAACATGGAGAAGACCGCCGGCATCTTCACCACCTTCCCGGCCTTCCCCGCGCAGCTTTCGGCCGGCTTCCTTGACCAGGTGCTGGGCACCGCGCTGCTGCTATTCCTCATCTTCGCGCTAACCGATGAGCGCAACCAGCCGTCGGGCATCCTCACCCCCATTCTGGTGGGCTTGGTGGTGGTAGCCATCGGCATCTCTTTCGGAAAGCTGCACGGCTACGCCATCAATCCCGCGCGCGATTTCGGCCCCCGGCTCTTCGTGATGCTGGCGGGCTTTCGCAATAACGGGCTCTCGGACGGCAGCATGGTGTTTCTGGTTCCCATCCTGGGTCCGCTGCTAGGAGGCGTGCTGGGCGGTTGGCTCTACAATCGCGCCATCGGACGCTTCCTCTCCAAGCCCTCGGCCTAACCACCGCTACGCCGTCCCCCGGTGAATTCCGGTAAATCACGCTACACTACGGATTTCCTTTGCACTGGACGGAGCCCCGCAATGGCACTTTCTCCATCGTTTCCTTGCTTGCTGCGCCGCAGCAGTCTCCTCGCGTTGCTTTTTGTCTGCACGGCATTGGGCGCGCTGGCTCAGACGGCCGCTGACGCTGCCCCCTTCCGTCACACCCTGCGCTTTCCGCAGGCACGGAACCACTACGTCCATGTCGAAAGCCAATTCCCCACTGGCGGCCAGCCTGACCTGGAAGTGTTCATGGCGGTGTGGACGCCGGGCAGCTATCTGGTCCGCGAGTATTCGCGCAACATCGACGCCGTGCAAGCCTTCGGCCCCGCGGGTGAGCCGCTGGTGGTGAGCAAGACCCGCAAGAATCGCTGGAAGGTCCGCACCAACGGCGCGGCCACCGTCACGCTGCGCTACGCCATCTACGCCCGGGAGATGTCGGTCCGCACCAACTTCGTCGATGCCAGCTTTGCCATGATCAACGGCGCGGCCACCTTCCTCACGCCCGTCGGCCAACTCGACAAGGCGCACACGGTGCATCTGGAATTGCCCGGCGGATGGGCGCAGGCCCACAGTGGACTGGATGTGCTGCCGCAGGCAGCGCCCGTCACCTTTCATGCGCCCGATTACGACACCCTTGTCGATTGCCCCATCGTCGCAGGCAACCCCGACGTGTTCGAATTCGAAGTGGAGGGCAAGCCGCACTTCATCATCAACACCCCGGCCAGCGACCACTGGGATGGCCCTCGCAGCGTGGCCGACACCAAACGCATCGTGCAGCACTACGCCCGCATGTGGCGCGGGCTTCCCTACAAAAAGTACCTGTTCCTCAACATGCTGGTGGAGGCCGGTGGCGGACTGGAACACAAGAACTCCACCGTCCTCATGGCCAGCGCCCTCACCACCCGCAATGAAGCCCGGTATCGAGGCTGGCTGGGCTTGGTGAGCCACGAGTATTTCCACGTCTGGAACGTGAAGCGCCTGCGCCCGGTGGAACTGGGGCCATTTGATTACGAGAACGAGAACTACACTGAGGGCCTGTGGGTGGCTGAGGGTTTCACCAGCTACTACGACGGCCTGGCCTTGCATCGCGCGGGGCTGATGACGCAGGACCAGTATCTGGCGCGGCTTTCCGGCACGATTGCGGGTCTGCAGGACAAGCCCGGACGCCTGGTGCAGCCGGTGGCGGATTCCAGCTTTGACGCCTGGGTGAAGGGCTACCGGCCCAACGAAAACTCCAACAATACGGGCATCAGCTACTACACCAAGGGCGCCGTGCTTGGCTTCCTGCTGGACGCTCGTATCCGCAAGGCCACCAACAACGCGCGCAGCCTGGACGACCTCATGCGCCTGGCCTATCAGCGCTATAGCGGAGACCGTGGCTTCACCGCGCGGCAGTTCCATGATTGCGTTGCCGAGATTGCTGGTGCTGAGGTGGCGGGCTGGATGGAAGCTGCCTCGCGCTCCACGGACGATTTCGACTACAACGACGAGCTTCGGTACCTGGGGCTGCGGTTCGCGCGTGGGGCTATCCCCGGCCCTGGCGCCGCGGGACCGGTGCGCGGATGGATGGGCGCCAGTGTGAAGGCGGACGGGCTGAGCATGGTGGTGAACACCGTTCCGCGCGACACTCCCGCCTACGCCGCGGGCCTGAACGTCGAAGACGAAATTCTGGCCGTCGGCGACCGGCGCGTGACGGCGGCCTTCTGGCCCGCGCTCGGTGACTACTTCCATGCCGGAGAGCAAGTGGAACTTTTGGTTTCCCGCCGCGGAAAGTTGCTGAAACTGCCCCTCACGCTGGGGGCTGAACCGGTGGTGAGCTGGCGCCTGGAGCTTGACCCGGCCGCGTCGGTATCGGCGAAGGCCTCGCTCGCCCGGTGGTTGCGCGGAGACTAGCGCCGCGCGCCCTCTGTGAACGGCCTGTCTGGACCTGGCGCATCGCCCGCCACGGCTCCATTGTCGTTATGATGGATGCGATTGTCCGATTTCAGGAGGCATCCTCATGGCCGGTGACGGGTTCGCTCGCAGAGATCTGTTTCGCGCAGCCGCAAGCATCGGCGCCGCTTCCCCACTGCTGCATGCAGCGCGCGCCGGTAGCGCGGAATCCGCCGGCGCCGCGGAAGCCAGTCCTGCTGCTTCGACGCAACTGGCCCAGAGTATGGTGGCGGCCCAGAATGCCCGTCCTGCCTGGTTCCGCCCGGATGCGCCCGTCATGCGCTTCCGCCAGGTTCACCTGGATTACCACACCAGCGAGAAGATCCTGGGCATCGGCGCGGACTTCGATCCGGAAGCCTTCGCCGCTACCTTGCGCAAGGCCCGCGTGAATTCCATCACCTGCTTCGGACGCTGCCATCATGGGCTGATCTACTTCGATAGCCAGAAGCACCCCGAACGCATCCACCCCCACATGAAGCAGAAGAGCCTGCTGAAGGACCAGATTGAGGCCTGCCACAAGGCCGAAATCCGCGTACCCATCTACCTCACCGTGCAGTGGGACTACTTCACCGCCCAGCGCGAACCCCAATGGTTGACCGTGGACGAAAAGGGCGCTTCACGGCAGGAACTCTACCAGCCTGGTTTCTATGGCAACCTCTGCGTGAAAACGCCGTACCGCGATTTCCTGAAGACCCACATCGCCGAGTTGTTTGAAAAGGTCCCTGTGGATGGGCTCTTCCTGGACATCGTCCAGATTCGCGAGTGCAGTTGCCCCTGGTGCCGGCGCGCGATGCTGGCAAACAACATGGATCCGTCCAACCCGACACAGCGCCGCAAGTACGCAGGCGACATGATCTACGATTTCAAGCGCGAGATGACAGCCTTCATCCGCACCCTGTCAAAGGACTGCACCATCTTCTACAACGCGGGCCACATCGGCCCGAAGCACCGCCCCGTGAAGGATGCCTACACACACTGGGAACTGGAAAGTCTTCCCAGCGGTGGCTGGGGCTACATGGACTTCCCGCTGAAGGCGCGCTACACGCGTGGCCTGGACATCGACACCTTGGGTATGACCGGCAAGTTCCACACCTCCTGGGGCGACTTCCATAGCTTGAAGAACCAGGCGGCGCTGGAATACGAATGCTTCCAGATGCTGGCCCTCAATGCCAAGTGCAGTGTGGGCGACCAACTGCATCCGCGCGGGGTGCTGGACGCCGCCGCCTACCAGCTCATCGGCAACGTGTACACGCAGGTGGAAGCCAAGGAACCCTGGTGCGCCGGGGCGCGTGGCCTGGCCGACCTTGGCGTGCTGACTCCCGAAGAGTTCCTGGATAGCGACGCACGCCGGATCCCCGATTCTGCTTTCGGCTTCGTCCGCATGTTCACCGAACTGGCGGCACAATTTGACGTCATCGATTCGCAGTTCGACTTCAGCCGCTATAAGGTGTTGGTGCTTCCCGATGGAATCCCCGTCAACGAAGCGCTGCGCGACAAGCTGGAGGCCTTCGTTGCCGCCGGAGGCAGTTTGATTGTGTCCCACGAAAGCGGGCTGAACCCCGCGAAGACCGCCTTCCAACTGCCCTCGCTGGGGTTGGAGTACATCGGGGCCGCCCCGTTCAGTCCGGACTTTCTGGTGCTGCGCGAAGGCGAGATCGCAAACGGCGTCAGCCCTGCCGAATACGTGATGTACCAGAAGGGATCCCAAGTGCGCACGCGCGGCGCGCAGGAGTTGGTGCAAACCAATGTGCCTTACTTCAACCGCACCTGGGAGCACTTCTGCAGCCACCGCCACACCCCATCGGAATTCAAGTACGGCTATCCGGGGGTGACCCGCAACGGACGCGTGATTTACTTTGCGCATCCCGTATTCGCGCAGTATCAACAGAACGCGCCCCGTTGGGTGAAGCAACTGGTGGGCAACGCCCTGAACGTGCTGCTGCCGCAACCTCTGGTGCGCGTGAAGGCCCCATCGACATCCATGGTGGTGTTGAATGAGCAGCCAGTGGTATTGAATGCCCAGCCAGCCGCACGGCGCCTGGTGCTGCATCTGTTGCACTACATTCCGGAACGCCGGGGACAGGCCTTCGATGTGATTGAGGATGTCATCCCATTGAACGATGTGGAGGCAAGCGTTCGCGTGGATGGCCCGGTGCGGCAGGTACGCCTGGCCCCGCAGGGTACAGTGCTGCCGCATCGCCTTCAGGGTGGTCGCGTGGTCTTCACGGTGCCGCGGGTGAATGGGCACCAAATGGTGAGCATCGAACGCGGGTAGTCCCTTGTGGCTCTCCTCGCGGTCACCCTTCGCGCCGCCAGCAATCCCGCCAGAGGGTGCGCCATCGTGTGCGCCGGAACGGGAAGATCACGCTGTCCGGGACGAGGCCGCCTCACGCCTTGCCCCACCCCGCCATTGAACCCAAGGCCATCTGCTGGCAGAATCAAAGAAACACAATGTCCTTGTTCTGTTTTGTCGGTCGCCTTCTTTCGTGGCGCCCCCCCGCGCGCCATCAGGCGGCCGCTTGCCCAAGCGGTTTCCGGGTTCCCGGGCCCCGCGGCTTCCTGCGCGCAGGTGTTGCTGTGCTGTGCGCCGCCACCGCAATGCAGGCGGGAATGGAGGAAGGCCTTGCCGCCTATCGAGCAGGGAACTTCCAGGTGGCGCTTCGCGAGTTCCGCGCCGCCGCCGAACAAGGAGACGGAACAGCGCAGGTAAGCCTGGGCGTGATGTACCTGCGCGGCGAGGGCGTGCCCGAGGACCCCGCGCTGGCGTTACACTGGCTGCAACTGGCCGCAGAGCAGGGTTTGGCCCCAGCGCAGCATTCGCTGGCGCTGCTCTACTTCGAGGGTCGCGGAGTGGCGCGCAACAGCGCCGTGGCCGCAAACTACTTTGAGTCAGCCGCCTTGCAGGGCCTGGCTGATGCGCAGTTCAACCTTGCTGTACTCTACAGCCGGGGGGATGGCGTTCGGCAGGACGAAGTGCTGGCTCGCTTCTGGCATGCGAAGGCGGCCCAGCAAGGCCTTGGGGACGCGCAGTTCGCGCTCAGCCAGATGCTGGCGCAGGGGCAGGGAGGGCCGGCGGACCCACTGGAGGCAGCCGCTTGGCTGCGGAAGGCGGCCGCGACAGGAAACCGGCGCGCCATCGAGATGCTTTCAGAACAATCGCCGCCTCCGGCCCACCCGGCAGCCGCGGTTCCATCCCAGCCGCTTCCCACGCAGGCCCGCGTGCCACCTCCGGCAACCCCGCCACCCCCGCCGCCAGCCTCAGCGGTGAGTGCCCCCAAGGACGTTGGCCCGGGTCAGGCGCAAGCGCTGTTCGAACGGCCCCCTTCCCCGCTCAGCGCGGCGCATTTCCGAGACCTGCAAGGGAACGCTGCCGCGGGCGACGCGGACGCCCAACTGCAACTGGCGTGGCACTACCTGCATGGGGTGAGCGCGCCACGCAGTCCCGTACGCAGCTACGTCTGGGCGGAGCGCTCAGCCCGAAACGGAAACGCAACCGCGCGTCTCCTGGCGCCCCGCCTCCAGAAGCGGCTCACCCATCGACAGCGTGGCGCCGCCCGCAGCATGTTGGCTCCCTGAGCGCCGTGTCCACTTCCCCATCGCCCGCCCGTCTGCGACAATACGCAGTAGGGCACGCCTTCGTTGCGGCGGGGAACCTGATTCCCGCATCTATCCAAGTGGTCGCGGGATGACCGCCGCCCGTTCATCCATAGGAGCCTCCCTGTCACCCACAGGAGCCTCCATGTCATCCACAGGAGATACCATCATCGTGTCGGAATCCGAATCGCGTCTGACTGCAGCCCAAAGCAAGAGGCTGGTAATCGCAGTTTGCCTAAGCGTCGCCCTGCTCACGGCAGGTTCGGTTTGGTGGGGTCTCTCGCATCCCACGCCCGCCTCCCTGCAAGTGGTGGAACCGTCCAGAACTCCCGGCGGCCCGGCTACCGTCCAGGCCACCATCACCGTGCTGGGCATGACCTGCGAAGGCTGTGCCGCCACCATTACCAGCAGCCTGAAAAAGCTGGGCGCTGATAATGTCGTGGTGAATTTAGATCAGAAGTCCGCCGTCGTCACCTTCCGCACCGATAAGCTTTCCCTCAGCACGGTTCTGGAGAAGATCACCGAACTCGGATATCAGCCGAAGCTGGATAGCTAACCCCATCCCGCCGAAGCGATGATATGATGCAGGCGGTATGCTGGCATCCCTTTGGCGGCCCCGATCCTGAGGCTGTGGCGATGGCGGCACGGAACCTTCTGGAAAGGATGGGGACGCATGCCAACAGGTTTGCGCTTGCGATGGCTTTTCGGGCCACTGGCGGCGTTTTCGATCCTCCTCGTTCTGCTGGCGTCC
>JALOKO010000159.1 GCA_025456495.1 Bryobacterales bacterium
GGAAGTCGAAAGCTTCTTCAAGATGGAGCCCCTCGTCAATCACGTGCTGTTGGTTGGCGATAAACTCCCCTTCGTCACTGCCCTGTTCACCATCAATCAACAGATCGCCGAAGCCATGCCCGGCATGGAGAGCTACAAGGGCAAGGACTACGCTGACATCGCCACCGCCCCCGCCGTCCACGCCGAAGTCCAGCGTGCCGTCAATCGTCTAAACAAGGAACTGGCCGACTTTGAGAAGATCCGCCGTTTCGTAATCCTCGATCGCGACTTCACCGTCGAGGGCGGCGAACTTACCGCCACCATGAAGCTCCGCCGCGCCCGTGTGATTGACAAGTTCAAGGCTGAGGTCGACAAGCTGTACGAAGGCAAGGAGGAAGTGAAACTGTAGCCGATCCGCCTAGCTGGGTCTTTGCCTTGAGGCGTACCGGAACAGCAGCCCCGCCGTGGCGAACAGTCCAACGAACAAGGCAAGCACCAACAGCGGGATACCCTCCGCCCCCGGCACGGCGCCGGGAGAGAATCTGGGCAGGGTGATTCCCATCACTGCCAGCAGCGCCGCCATCACAAACATCGTCCGCGCCAGTCCGCGAGCGTCCAGCCGCACCAGCCACGCTCCAACTGCGCCCACAACCAGCACGCCAAAGTACAACAGGTTGGCCGGGTTTTCTGATTCTGAGGTACGAACCATCGTTCCCCAACCCATCGCGAACCCCGTTGCCAGCGCCAGCCCGACGCCCGTCTTATACGCCCAGGCGCCCATCTTGCGGGCGATCAGCGCGTAGGCCATACCCGTCCCGAAGAACAAAACATAGGTGAGCGCGAATGCCTTCGGCGGCCAGTTCCATCCCTCCACCACGCGCGACGCCACCAACGGCGCCATCAGTAATCCCAGCGCCACCAGCGCCACGCGCAACACGGTTCCGCCCAGTCCGTCCATGCGAATTGCGTCCTTTCTGCTGCGTGTCGCTGACGCCATGCACAAAGCATATCGGGTCAACAGCCCACTTGCGCGCCATCCTGCTACCGCGGGCCTCGGTTGGGGGATCGCGTGGCGGTCGGGCCGGTAGTGCTGGTATGGGCCAGCCTTAGGTTCCGTGGATGCTGGTGAATCCACGGGTGGCGCGGGCGCAGGCCCGCAGGATAGCCAGGCCATCTTCCGTGGTGCCCGTGTCGAACTGCTCGCCGGTGTGATCAACGGCGTTGCTCACCATGGCCACCACCGCCACGTTGGCCCCTGTTGCTTGGCCGAAGGCGAAGAGCGAGGCGGCCTGCATTTCGACGGCCAACACCCCCTGGCTGGCCCAGGTTTGCAATTGCGTACGCGTCTCGCGGTACGGTGCGTCCGTCGTCCATACCTTGCCGCGCACCACGGGACGCCGGGTCCGGGTGAGTTCCTCGTACAGCAGATCGGTGATGGCGGTGGGGCAGGCCACCTCCCGCCCAGGCGGCAGGTAGTGCAGCGATGTGCCCTCATCGCGAATGGCGGAAGTGGCTACTACCAGAGAGGGAAGCGCTAAGTCCGGGGACACCCTGCCCGCTGAGGTGAGTCCCAGTATCAGCGTGACTCCGGCCACCGCCAGTTGCTCGGCAATCAGCACGGAGTAGGGTCCGCCAATGGTGCGCGGAATGATGCCGCACGTCATTCCCTCCAACTCCAGTTGGAACATCGTGGTGTGGAAGCAGGGCCAGGCCGGATAGGGATTGGCCACGCCCTGGGCGACCAGGCTGTCGGTGAGGTCGCCATCAAAATCCAGCACGCAGATGGCTGGTGGCAACGCATGCGGGAGATTCCGCGTGCGCCGGACATCCGCCATCAGACTGGCAGCGGTAAACACGGGCGCTTCGTCAATCGGGTGATGCAACAGGGGGCAATCGGCAGCTTCGGCCATGGGTAGTCTCTTTGGGTGAGCCTCTCGCGTTCAGTTCAGGTGAGGATGCGGGCGCGCCGCTTACTGTGCGGGCAACTGCAGCCGACAGTAGCAGTAGAGGAACTGTTGTGTTGTTCCAAACGGGGTGTGGTGGTTCTCCACCGCGCTCTCCACCAACTGGAAGCGCGCGCCGAATTCCGCATGCAGCGCATCAGCGCTATAGCGGACGATCTCCAGCCCGCTGCAGCGCGTGGGGCCTTCCGGGCCAAAGGTGCTCAGGATGACATGGCCGCCGGGTCGTACGGTAGACGCGACATTGCGGATGTAGGCCGCGCGCTGCTCCGGTCGGGTGAGGAAGTGAAACACCGCACGGTCGTGCCAGATGTCAACGGAGTGCGCCGGCAGGCTGGCCTCAGTGATGTCGGCGTGTATCCACTGCACGGCCGTGGCGCGCTCGCCCATCCGTTGCCGGGCAATGTTCAAGGCCGCAGCGGAAATATCCAGCACATGCACGTTGCGGTAGCCGCGCGCCAGCAGGTCATCGACAAGAGTGCTCGCCCCAGCGCCGGCGTCCAGCACGGAGAGGCTGCGGTCTCCTTGGGCGGCTTGCTCAATGAGCGACAGCGAGGTTTCCAGGTGCGGACGAAACCAACTCACCTGGTCAGGGGCCTTCGCGGTATAGATGTGCTCCCAATGATCCTGCATATCTGTCATTGTCGCCGGAATGCGCAATCCATGCACCAACACGTCACCGGCGACACGATGAGGGGGCCTCGGTCCGGCCTCGCCGCTTACTCCTCCGGGCCGGATGAGGAGTGTTGTTCCGCCGCCGGGTCAGGGCGGGCTGGCCGCAAGCGTTTCCGCTCTGTCAGTGCGCGGCGCAACAGAAACTCAATCTGTCCGTTCACGCTACGCAATTCGTCGTCCGCCCACCGCTTCAGGGCGTCGTGGACCTCCTCATCGATTCGCAGCAAAAAGCTCTTCTTGGGCATCAAACTCCTGGAAGTGGGGCGGGCGGCATGGCCCAACCCCACGGTGATTGCGATCTGGCGGATGCGCGTTTCCCCGCAAGCGCCGGATTCCGGGTACCCCGGCCTAGTGATGCATGGTGCCCGCGTTTACCACCGGCGTGGTGTTGCGCTCACTGCACAGCACCACCAGCAAGTTGCTCACCATGGACGCCTTCTGGGATGCATCCAGGTCCACGATGCTCTTCTGCGAGAGTTCCGCAAGAGCCATCTCCACCATGCCCACCGCGCCTTCCACAATCTTTTGTCGCGCCGCTACCACCGCCGATGCCTGCTGCCGTTGCAGCATGGCGGCGGCGATTTCCTGCGCATAGGCAAGGTGGCTGATCTTGGCTTCGATGATCCTCACACCGGCCACGTTCAACCGCTCCTGCACCTCCTTCTGCAGGTGCTCAGCGATTTCATGGATGTTGCCGCGCAGGGACATCTGCCCTTCTTCGTGCGCGTCGTAGGGGTAGTTGGTGGCCATGTTCCGGACGGCGGCTTCGCTTTGCACGTGAACGTAGTTGACGTACTCGTCCACCTCAAAACTGGCCTCCGCGGTATCCACCACCTGCCAGACGATGACGGCGGCAATCTCAATGGGGTTCCCATCCAGGTCGTTCACCTTGATGTGCTCAGTTTGAAAGTTGCGCACGCGCAAGCTGATGGCTTGCTTGCTGTAGAAGGGGTTTGTCCAGCGTAAGCCGGTTTCCCGGGACGTGCCGATGTACCGGCCGAACAGTTGCAGCACCACTCCTTTGTTCGGGTCCACCTTGAACAGTCCGCCGAAGAAAATCAGAATGCCAAACAGGATCAACACCAAGGCGATGATGAGCCCCACCCGTTCTGACTTCGGCAACTCGGCTGCCGCTACTGGCACAAACGTGTACAGGTTCAGCGCCCCGGCCAGTAGGCCCAGCAACAACATGGGAATACCGGGAAGCGTGGCAGCGGGCAGTTCGCGCATGGCTGGTTTGACGTCCATGGAAGTCTCCTTCAGAAGTTGGGAACGTATCTATCACGATGATATCACTTTGATGTCATAACGCAAGTGAAAAAACGGCTGCAGCCGAATCCAGGGGCCGCGCGCGAGATGCGCGGATTCTTCGGTATCCTGGAAGTTAGCAGGAAATCCCCTCGCGACAGTATGCTTCGATACGAAACGGCTGGTGAGTCGCACGGCGAATGCCTCGTGGCGACGCTCACCGGTTTGCCCTCCGGGGTTCCCATGGACATGGCGCGGATCAACCGCGAGTTGTGGCGGCGGCAGCAGGGCTTCGGCCGTGGCGGCCGCATGAAGATTGAGACTGACCAGGCGCATTTCGTGGCGGGCGTACGGCACTCGCGGACGATTGGGTCGCCCATTGCGCTGCTGCTGGCCAACAAGGACTGGAAGAACTGGACGGACGTGCTTCCGGTGGAGGATTATGAGGGCAGCGAAGAGAAGAAAAAGCCGCTGACACGTCCGCGTCCCGGACATGCTGATCTGGCGGGCGCCATCAAGTACAACCAGACCGATGCGCGTTATGTCCTGGAGCGGGCCAGCGCCCGCGAGACCACGGCGCGGGTAGCGATAGGGGCCATTTGCAAGGAGTTCCTTAGGAACTTCGGCATCCAGGTGCTCAGCCATGTGGTGGCCGTTGGACCCGAGAAGCTTGAGCGCACCGCCCTCTGGGAGGAATTGGAAGCGCTTAGCCGGAAGGACGAGGTGCTGTTGAACTGCGTGGACGCCGAAACGGAGCAGCGCTTCAAGGCGGTGGTGGACAAGGCATTCCGCACCGGCGACACGGTGGGTGGCGTGTTTGAGGTGGTGGCGCACGGGCTGCCGGTGGGCCTGGGCTCGCATATCGCATGGGACACCCGCCTGGATGGACGTCTGGCGCAGGCCATCGTCAGCATGCAGGCGGTGAAGGGCGTGGAGATTGGCTTCGCGGCGGATGGCGCGGCCAACTTCGGCTCCAAAGTGCAGGACACCATCGGCTACGACAAGGAAGAGCGCATGTTCACGCGCGGCGCCAACCGTGCCGGGGGCCTGGAAGGTGGCATGACCAACGGGCAGGATCTGATGGTGCGCGGGCTGCTGAAGCCCATTTCCACCCTACGCCGCCCGTTGGAAAGCGTGGACTTGCCCACCCGAGAAAGTGCGTCCGCCGCCTATGAGCGCAGCGACGTTTGTGTGGTGCCGGCCGCGGGTGTTATTGGCGAGGCGATGGTTTCCTTCGTCCTTGCCCAGGCCATGTTGGAAAAATTTGGCGGGGATTCGCTGGGCGAGACCCTGCGCAACTTTGAGGGCTACCAGAAGCAGGTGCGGGAATACTGATGGTGTACAAGGTTGTGAAATACGGTGATCCGGTGCTGGAGACTCCCGCCGCGCCGGTGGAGAATTTCGGTACGGAAGAACTGCGGCAACTGGTGGAGGACATGTTCGAAACCATGTATGCCAGCCGTGGCATCGGCTTGGCGGCCCCGCAGATTGGCATCAGCAAGCGTTTGGCCGTGGTGGACACCAGCGCCGGTGAAGACACGGAGATGCGCCGGGTGCTCATCAATCCTGAAATCACCTTCCGGGAAGGGAAGGAAGTGGACGAAGAGGGCTGCCTGAGTATCCCGGGCTTCCGCGAAAACGTCACCCGCGCCAAGGCGATTGTCGTGAAGGGCCAGGATGTTTTCGGCAACCCGGTGGAGATCCCTGCCGAAGACCTGATGGCGCGCGCCTTTCAGCATGAGATCGACCATCTGGACGGGGTGCTTTTCCTCAGGCACTTAAGTCCACTGAAGCGGGACGTGATTCGTCGCAAGATCCGTAAGTTGCAGCAGGCTGGGGAATGGGAATAAAGGGCGGCGCGACCGCGTGGGTGGCCGCTGCGGATAGGCGCCAATGGACCTGATTTTTCTGGGAACACCGGAGTTTGCCGTGCCCAGCCTACGGGCGCTGGTAGAGGCCGGGCACCGCGTGCATGCGGTGTACACGCAGCCGGATCGTCCCGCCGGCCGCGGGCAGAAGCTTGCGGCAAGCCCGGTGAAGGAAGCCGCCATCGCGTTGGGCATCCCCGTGGAGCAGCCGCGCAAGATCCGCGAGCCGCACGTTGTGCAACAGTTGCAGGCAGCTCGGCCGGAAGCCATGGTGGTGGTGGGCTACGGGCAGATTCTTCCGCAAAGCATTCTGGATATCCCGCCGTTGGGCATCATCAACGTGCATGGATCGCTGCTGCCGAAGTATCGGGGCGCGGCTCCCATCCAGTGGGCGGTGGCTCGTGGCGAGACCGTGACAGGCGTAACGACGATGCGCATCGACGCGGGCCTGGATACCGGCGCGATGCTGCTGACGGCACAGTGCCCCATCGGCGCCGACGAGACGGCGATGGCGCTGTGGGAGCGGCTGGCTGACATGGGCGCGCGGCTGCTGGTGGAGACCATGGACGGCCTGGCCAACGGGCGCGTCCAACCGCTGCCGCAGGACGACAGCGCGGCCACCTACGCGCCCATCCTCAAGAAGGACGACGGGCTGGTGGATTGGACGCGTCCCGCCCAGGAAATCTACAATCGCTATCGTGGCTTTCAGCCCTGGCCCGGCGCCTGGACATCCTTCCGCGGTGTGCGCTTTCAACTAAAGGAACTGCGGCTGGGGGGACCCGCGCACGCAGAGCCTGGCGCATTGCTGGTGGATGGCAAGCGGCTGTTTGCGCAATGCGGGGACGGCCACACCGTGGAACTGCTGCGCGTCCAGTTGGAGGGCAAGGCCGCGGTCAGCGCGGAGGCCTTCCGAAATGGAGCCAAGCTGCAGGTGGGAGAGCGCCTGGGCGCTGCCATCTCAGCGGCTGGCCAAGGGGAAGGGAAGGACACAATAGCATGAGCAAGGACAAGCTCCACCTGCCGAAGGGCTACCGCTATGCCACCACCTATGCGGGCATCCGCAAGAAGGCCAAGGATGACCTGGCGCTGATGGTGAGTGAGCCCGCCGCCAACGCCGCCGCGCTGTTCACCACCAATCGCGTGAAGGCGGCGCCGGTGCTGGTGGGCATGGAAAACCTGGCGGCCAGCAAGGGCAAGGTGTCCGCCATCGTGTTGAATGCCGGGAACGCTAACTGCGCCACGCGCACGGGTATGGCGGTGGCCCGGCAAACCTGTGCCGCTGCCGCCGAAGCCCTGGGTATTCGCCCTCAGCAGGTGATCCCGTCCTCTACCGGAGTCATCGGGATGGAACTGGACGCGCGGAAGATCACCTTGGCGTTGCCGGGCCTGGTGCAGGCATTAGACCCCGCGGCGCTGCCCCAAGTGGCCAACGCGATGATGACCACCGACACCTTTCCCAAGCTGTCCTCTCGTACGGTGAAGCTGGCCGGGGGGGCGGTGCGCATTGTCGGCATCAGCAAGGGCGCGGGCATGATCCATCCCAACATGGCCACCACCTTGGGCTTTGTATTCACCGATGCCGCCATTCCCGTTGCCATGGTGAAGCGCCTGCTACGCGCGGGCGCCGATGTCAGCTACCACTCCATCAGCGTGGATGGCGACACCAGCACCAACGATACCTTGCTGCTGCTGGCAAACGGCGCCAGCGGCGTGGCGGTCACCAAAGACGATGAGATGCGATTCGCCAACGCGCTGAACGCCGTGTTGCAGGATCTGGCCAGGATGATCGCGCGCGATGGCGAGGGCGCGTCGCATTTCATCACCATCCAGGTCAGCGGCGCCCGTACCGATGCCGATGCGCGCAACCTGGGCCGGGCCATCGCCAACTCGCCGCTGGTGAAGACGGCCATCGCGGGCCAGGATCCCAACTGGGGCCGCATCCTATGCGCGGCGGGCTACAGCGGCGTCAGCTTCAACCCCGCCTCGGTCACCATTCGACTGCAGAAGACCACCGTCTGTGACAAAGGGCTCCTAAAGCCCTTCGACGAAGCAAGCCTGATTGCCAAGCTGGGCCAGCATGACGTGGAGATTGACTTCCGCATCGCTGGCGACG
>JALOKO010000160.1 GCA_025456495.1 Bryobacterales bacterium
AGGCCGCGTTCGGTGTCGGCGGTCTCCAGAACCTGATTGAGCCGCAACACCAGCAGTTCGCGCAACTGGTGCTGTTCCTGCACCAGCTTCTGGGCTACTGCCCGGGCTTCCAGGGCTTCCTGCTGCGCGCGCCGCCGTTCCTGAATGGCCAGGCGCATTTCCTCTTCGGCCCGTTGGCGCTGCTGGTTTGCTTCCTTCGCCGCAGCTTCGGCTGAGGCCTGCATCTGCATCGCCTCTCGCATGCGCCGGTCTGCATCCTGGGCCGTGGTGGTTGCCCGCCGGACCCGGTCATCCGCGGCACGCTGCAGCAGTTCGTTCCGCAGCGTTTCCTGCCGTTCCAGCGAAATCCGCACGCCATCACCCACTACCTGCACTGCCTCCCGGGCGGTGGAGGTTGACCCGCGCGGGTCGCCGCCGAAATACATTTGGTTGGCGCGATCCAGCAACTCCGTGGCCTGCTGAAAAGCCGGCGCGACAAACTGGTCCATCCGCGTCCGACGCGCAATCGCCAGGGCGTTCCGTGCCTGGTAGATGTCCAGCGGCACACCCGGCTCAAACGTGATGGGCTTCACCTCGCCGGATTCGGCGCCCACCCGGTACTGTCCGCGCGGCATCATGCGCGCCTTCACCGTGGTCTGCTCCGGGGTTCTCTTTTCATCCGGGGCCGGACTGTTTCGCAGCACGATGGTGTCACTGGGCATCACCGTCGCGAAGTAGGGCTCGGCGGTAATAATCAGGCCAAAGGATTGCAGGTCAGTTTGCGCGCGCAGCCGTCCCTCACCGCGCTCAAGCGCCAGTTCTCCCAGGTTCAAACCGATGCCCGCCGTGGAGACGGCCCATACGACGTAGGTGAGGTACTCCGGCCCGAGGGACTGCGGCGTGGGCAGCCCCTTCACGCGCAGGTCCAGTTCGTTGTAGTTCACCCGGCTGCGCACGCGCACTTCCCCGTTGGCGTTGCGGGCAAGGTCTGTTCCAGTCATCGCCAACTTTATGGCGCCTTCGGTCCAGGTGTAGCGGAATGCGGGGACTTCCGTGTCCGCGGTGCGCAGTTCGTAGAGAACCTCAAGCCGATCCTGGATGGCCTCAGCGGACTCCGCTGCTCCCGTTGCGGTGGCGCTCTGCTGTGGCGCCGGGTCAGACACCTGCGCGAAGATACCGGAACACCCGCACGTCAGCCATATGGCGAAGGCGGGTATCATCATCCTGCAGGCTGCAATCCGGGTACTCTGCATCCGTCTCAAGGAACGCAACGTTCTCTCCTATTACACTACATCGGCGCGCTTGCCTACAGGGTTGCCCTCGGGCTGGACGCGGGCTCCCGCGGCGCAGTGATCCGCAGGACCGCGCAGGCTCCCTGCCGGGTGAACGGCGCACAGCGTAGGGTTCTCACCAAGACTAGCGTCGAATGCCCCGTGGTGAAAGTCCATCCCGCAGACGAAGACTTCAGCGGGAAAAGCTCTCCAAAACGAAGGATTGCGGTGCTAATCTAAAGGTTTCCCGAAAGGGCTCGTAGCTCAGTTGGTTAGAGCGCTACCTTGACACGGTAGAGGTCGGCAGTTCGAGTCTGCCCGAGCCCACCACTCTTGCCTTCCCGGCTCAGCCTTGGTCAGCTTCCCCGATCTGCAGCGCACTGCCCGATGCCACCATCGACTGGCATTTAACGGCATCCCGTTGGCGCATACCTGCGTTCAGGGCCGACAACACAGCGCCAGCACAGTGCCTTGGCCAGGACGTAGCCAGCCCGCAATTCTTGGACCTGAAAACCCATAGACCTGAAAACCCATCAGTCTGGTCGACAAATCGTGTTACTCTGTCAGATGGAGGTTTGGAATCCTCCCTTACCATCATGAAAGCTGGAATTCACCCCGCATACGTTGAAGTGAAGGTGATTTGCGCCTGTGGCGCTACCTTCACCACCCGCTCCACTGGCGCAGACCGCGCCAAGGAATTGCACGTGGAAGTCTGCTCCTCGTGCCATCCCTTCTTCACAGGTCGCCAGAAGCTCATGGATACCGAAGGTCGCGTTGATCGCTTCCAACGGAAGATGGCCAAGAGCAAGGCGATGCAGGACGAGTTGAAGAAGCGGAAGAACTAACCTTCAAACGCTGGATTCTCAAGCAAAAAGCCCGCCACGACGGCGGGCTTTTTGTGTTCGTTCGCTATCGGATTCGCAGCACGGTGGGCGCTGGGCAGCAAGGACATCAAGGGCTCACCCCGATTGGCTTCGCCGCTTTGCGTCCGCCCCGATTGGCTTCGCTGCTTCGCTATCGTCCGCCCCGATTGGCTTCGCCGCTTTGCTATCGTCCGCCCCGGTTGGCTTCGCCGGGCGCTCCACCCCGCTCCCGTTCCCACTTCTCGCGTTCCCGTCGCCGCTCTTCCCGCCACTGTTCGTAACGCGCCAATTGGTCAGGTCGCAGAATGGCCCGGATCTCCGCGCGTGTGGCCTCCTGCATCTGTCGCATTTCGGCCTCCATGTTGGCCTTGTGCGCATCGGCGTTGGCCCGCGCCTTGTCCAGCACCACGACGATCTGCTGCACCTGCGCTTCGTCAACACCCACGCGGGACCGCAGTTTCTCCAGGTAGTCCTGGCGCATTTGCGCGCGGGAGGGGCGCTCCTCGCGCGGCGGCGGTTCTGGCTTGGATTGGAAGAAGCGATGGCCCACCACCCCCATCGTCAGCCCGCTGGCAAACACCAGGCTCAACCAAAGCAAAGTCGTGGGAAGGGTGCGCATGGGAGTTGATCTCACTGGCTTCTGCTAGCGGCCGGGCTCCGCATCCACAAGAGCGTATCCAATCTCGGAATCGTAGTGCAGGCTGGGCGTGGTATCCAGATAGACGGCCAGGTATTCGGGTTCCGGGCGCCGCTGCGGCATCGAACTCAGAACACCCAGCAGCAAGCTGGCTGCCAGGGCACCCGAGGTCACCATCTTGGCCCAAAACCCAAAAAGGCGGGCTGAGCGCTTCGCCTCAATGGCGGCCCAGATATCCGTGCTGAACTGCGGACGCGCTTCCGGGACCACCACCGCGTTCCGGTAGGCGGCAAACGTACGCTCAAGCTGCCGTTCCAGTTCCGAGTTCATAGGTCCCCCATTTCTTGTTGCGCCTTCGCGCGATTTCCCATCCGCCTGCTGCTGGCCTCCGCGTTCGGTGGCTGAGGGCCGGTGGTGAGCACCCATCTTTCAGGCTCGAAGCCATCTCACCATTCCGGGTGGCGCCGGACCGACTTCGAAACCTTCCTGCCAGCACCACGGGGTTGGCTACCTTGCGGCATCTCGCCCGCCGTGGCCAACTGATTCCCAAATTGTACACATTGCGCGTCGCCACTTCAGCAACCGGCCTGCCACTTCAGCAACCGGCCTGCTACTTCAGCAACCGGCCTGCTACTTCCGCAACCGGCCTGCTACTTCCGCAACCGGCCTGCTACTTCCGCAACCGGCCTGCCCGTCTACCTGCCTGCCTGCAAGTTCCTTAACCGTATCGACCGCCCTTGCCGTTCCCGTTCCGGAATCGCTGGCAGCTTACCAGCCTTCCGGCCCGTTCGCGGGCAAGCCTGCTTCCTTGCAGGCATTGGCATAGGCCCGCAACACCCGTTGCCGGGCACGAAACAGGCGTACCTTCAGGGCGTTTTCGTTCACCTCGTATACCTCTTCCAGTTCCTTCAGCGAAAGGCCTTCCACTTCCTTTAATGTCAGCAGAATCCGATCTTCCTCAGAAACCTGGGTGAACAGCCAGTCCATCAGGTCACGGATGCCCTTTTGCCTGCGTTCCTCCTGGAAGGTGGCGGTGCTGGCATCCGCGTCGGCCAACAGCATCATCTCCTCGCTGAAGTCAGCCAGCGGTGAATCCGCCCGCCGCTTCTGACGACGAAGATAGTCGTAGCTGGCGTTGATGGTCAGGCGGTATAGCCATGGCTCAAACACATCCGCCGTACGCAATTGCTTTAGCGAGAAGTACAGGCGAACGAACACCTCTTGGGCCACGTCCTCAACATCCTGGGACCGGTTAATGATACGCGCAATGGTGCCAAAGATCCGTTTGCGGTAGGCCTGCAAAATCTGGTTGAAGGCCGCATCGTCTCCCCCGCGGGCCTTGTCCAGAAGCTCCCGTTCAACTAGCAAGACCACCCTCCCGGGTTCGCCCGCGGCTTGAACGGGTCACCGCCCATCCCCCTCCAGCGGCTACCGCAGAGAGCCCCTGACAGGAATCGGCATTTCCCGACCAACTGGAATGGCGCAGCGAAAGCCACTCCGGTTACCAGTTGCCTGGAACTAGAGGATACGCTTCCTGGCGACTGCCGCTGAAGCAGCGCCGCGGAGGGCCGTGATCGTTTCGGAAGCCTCATCTTATCAATTACTTAGGACATACCATGATCGCATGTTAGACTGAAAAAGCCAACCGGGGGTTGGCTCCCCACTGTCCATGGATTTTCTCACAGGGTTGAACCCGGAACAGCGCGAGGCGGTTGCCCACGAAGAGGGCCCGCTGCTCATCCTCGCCGGCGCCGGAAGCGGCAAGACCAGGGTAATCACGCACCGCATCGCCCATCTTATCGCCAGCCGCAAGGCCTCTCCCTATGAGATGCTGGCGGTTACCTTCACCAACAAGGCCGCCCGCGAGATGAAGGACCGGGTGGAGCGTCTGCTGAGCGAAGGGCACCCGGCGGGCTTGCGCGGGCTCACTGTCAGCACCTTCCACAGCTTCTGCGCCCGCCTGCTACGCACGGACGGCGATTCGCTGGCTAGCGTCCGGCCCGGGTTCACCCGCGAGTTCTCGATTTACGACGAAGACAACCAGGCGGCGCTGATGCGAGCCATTCTCCGTCACTTGGGACTGGACGAAAAGGCGCTTCAGCCTCGCGCTTTGCTTTCGGCCATCAGCACAGCCAAGAACAAAGGGCAATCTCCCCTGGACTGGCAACGCGCCGCGCGTGACCCCAATGGAGAACGGCGCGCCAAGATCTACGAAGAGTATCAGGAGCGCTTGCAGCAGGCCAACGCGATGGACTTCGACGACCTGCTGCTGGAAAGCGTCCGCCTGCTCTCCCATGATCGCGCCCTGCGCCAGCGCCTAAGCGAACGCTACCGCTTCCTCATGATCGATGAGTACCAGGACACCAACCGCACGCAGTATGACCTGATGCAGTTGCTGGCCAGCACCCATGACAATGTGGCTGTCGTGGGCGATGAAGACCAGTCCATCTACAGTTGGCGTGGCGCCGACATCCGCAACATTCTGGATTTTGAGCGGGATTACCCCAACGCGGCGGTCATTCGGTTGGAGCAGAACTATCGCTCTACCAAGAACATCCTGGAGGCCGCCAGCCGCGTGGTAGCCAACAACCAGCAGCGCAAGGGCAAGTGGCTTTGGACTGACTCCGACGCCGGCGCCCTGCTGGGCCTGTTCGAGGCGCAGGACGCTGACCATGAAGCGTTGTTCATCTCTGACCAGATTGAACGCGAACTATTGCGGAACCCCGCAACCAGAGTGGCGGTGCTCTACCGCACGAACGCCCAATCGCGACCCATTGAAGAAGCTCTGCGCCGCCGCGGCCGCAAGTATGTGGTGATCGGCGGCTTCAGCTTCTACCAACGGGCCGAAGTGCGCGACGTGCTGGCCTATTTGCGTCTGGTGCGCGGCACCGACGATTCCATGAGCCTGATGCGGATCCTGAACGTTCCCGCGCGCGGCATCGGGAAAGGAACAGCCGAACAACTGGAGCAGGTGGCCATGCGCGAGCGTGTCAGCTACTGGGCCGCGCTGGAACGCTTGCTGGCCAGTCGCGATCTGCCCACCCGTGCCCATGCCGCCCTCAACGGATTCCACCAGATGATGCGTGGCTTCCTGGAGATGGCCGACCAGCCCATGGTCACGCTCTTTGACCGCGTATTGGAGGATACCGGCTACCTGAAGATGCTGGAAGCCGACGGCTCCCTGGAAGCCGAGGGTCGCATCGAGAACCTGCAGGAATTGCGCAATGCCGCGCTTGACGCGCAAACTCGCGGCGAGAGCCTTGGCAACTTTCTGGACAATGCCGCGCTGGTGGCTGCCGCCGATGGCCTGGACGACGAAATCCAGGTGAGCCTGCTGACGGTACACAACGCCAAGGGGCTGGAGTTTCCCGTGGTTTTCCTGGCTGGGATGGAGGAGGCGCTTTTCCCTCACAGTCGTTCCATTGACTCTCCGCCGATGATGGAGGAGGAGCGTCGCCTTTGCTACGTGGGCATGACGCGAGCTGAGCAGAAGCTGTTCCTTACCTACGCGCGATTCCGGCGCCGCTTCGGGGGAGGCCAGCAGGAGCGCTGCATCCCCTCGCGCTTTCTAAGCGAACTCCCCAAGGAACTCACCGAAAAGCTGCACTCCGATGATGCGGGGCAGGTGGACCTGTGGGCGGACCGCTACATTGTGCGCGATGCCGTGCAGAAAAACGCCTTCACGGGTAAGACCTACAATTCGATTGAGAACATCCGTGAGTTCTTTGGCGCCCGTGCCGGGGGAGGATCGCCAGGCGGGAGTACGGGAAGACCACCCGATTCGGCGATGAATCCCGCGCCTCCCATCACTGCGCGAGCCGGTTCCACCCCCCAACGCATGGTTTCCAGCGCGGCGCCTCCATCGGAAACCCAAAAAAAGGGGTATCCTAGTAAAAGCGCCCAAAGCACGCGGCCACCGGAGCAGGGCAGCTTGGGGTTGGGTTCGCCGGACGTCCCTGACGAGAAGGGGCGCACCCTTGCTAGCCCTTCATCGGTTACCGGAAGGCCCGGCGCGTCGGCCGGATCCTCTGCAAAGCAGGGTGTTCGACCAGGCGATGCGGGCGCAGTCAGCGCGCGGTCTGACGTAGGCGCGGTTCCGGTCCCCAAGCCAGCGATGGCCAACGCGTCGGCGGCGAAGATGGCAGGGGATGCTCCTGTCCGGGACATTCGCTTTCGTGCCGGGTCCAGCGTGATCCACGCCCGTTATGGTCGTGGCACGGTGGTAAGGCGGGAAGGCGAGGGCGAACAGGCCAAGGTCATCGTCAGCTTTCCCGGGCACGGGCTGAAGAAGTTGATTGAACGATTTGCTGGATTGAAGGTTGCCAAATGAACACGAAGCATGTTGAGGACCGCGCTGAGCGGAAGAAGCTGAAGCGGGAAGCACGCAAGAAGGCGGCGCCTAAGGCTCCCCGCCCGGACAGTGTGTCGCGTGGCTCAAACAAGAAGAAGGCCCGCGTGATTGTCAAAGGCCGCTCAAAACGCTAGACTTGCCTGATATGTCGCGCGCCAGGGTGAGCGTGGCCTCTACGCTCACCCTGGCCGTCTTGCATTTTGGGCTAACCTCGTGAGCAATTTATTTCGCACTAAGAGCATCAATGAACTGATCGCGGCTTCGGAAAAGCCCGAAGCCAGGCTGGCGAAGACCCTGGGGCCTTGGAGCTTGATCGCACTGGGGTTGGGGGCAGTGATCGGAAGCGGAATTTTCGTCCTTTCTGGAACTGCCGCCGCCGGCCAGACGATGAGCTTTGATTCGGTGCTGCACGCACCGGTGTTGGATCTCATCCTCAACGGACCCGACACCATCTCCACCATCGGGCGTCCGGGCGCCGGGCCGGCCATCTCCCTTTCCTTCCTCATCACGGCCATCGTCTGCGCGTTCTCGGCGTTGTGTTACGCCGAACTGGCTTCCATGATCCCGGTCTCGGGAAGCGCCTACACCTACACCTACGCTACGTTGGGCGAAGTGGTGGCCTGGATCATCGGCTGGGACCTCATCCTGGAATACGCCGTCTCTAACATGGCCGTGGCGGTGGGCTTTTCCGCCTACCTATCGGATATCTTCGATAGCGTCTTCGGGATCCATCTGCCCATG
>JALOKO010000005.1 GCA_025456495.1 Bryobacterales bacterium
ATGATTCAGTTGGGAACGATGGGATAACATCCGGGATTGTGTAACCACCTGGCATAATCCTATTGTTATTATTGTTACCATTGGTTACATCATTAGCAGAATTTGTGGCCGGTGGAATTACTACGATAAGATAGATTGGTTGCTGGAAATTAGTGAGTCCCATTCCCTGCAGTAAGGGTGCTAATTCCGGTTGCGTATGACTTATCGTAATAGGGTTCAAGAAGTTTCCGGCATGAATATTGGGAGGGAACATTACTCCTCCCATATTATTGGTGTTAATGTTAGTATTATTGTTGTTTAAGTTCGAATTAGTTTGGTTCCGTTGAATCTGATTCGTTGTCGACGTTACGGTTGCGGTCGAGGCTGTACTTGAACTATGTACCGAATTCGTTTCATCCATATCCATCATCCTTTCCATTTAACAGCCTCCCCACCAGCAACCCGAAAAGTTCGGGTCACAAAGATATCCTGCGGCGACACAAAACGAAATCCGGTGCATGAACTCCGGCTCCACGCACCACTCTTCCTGGCATTCCTGCTCACAGGTCTGCTGACCGTAAGGGTTACAGAAGCTGCAGTAGCCTGCTTTTCCTGAAACAAAACCGCACGACTGTGCATTCACTGACATATGAAGTAAGCACAGGGTAAGGACGAGCAATATAGGAACGAAAACTGCTCTCGCGAACCGTTTCCGATATGATATCATCGGCAGCATAGACCACTTCATGGCCTTACCTCCTGATGATAGTCTCCCCCCCCCCGAGAATTCATCAAGAGAATTCAGCTGGGACCTGCGCCAGCCGCGCTCACGCAGAAAGGCAGGAAGAGGTAGTCGTGGGCCTCCGTCGACCCACAGCACCCAAAACCCGGCGGCCAGCGTCTTCCAAGCCCCGCAGCCAGCGGGTTTCCGCGTCGTCGCCAGCTGTCTGCACCCCCACCACGGCGGCTTTAGTGATTGGCGTAACAGATGTTTCTTGACTATCTTGTATTCCTTGTGTAAATTCTTTCCTGGATTAGGTGTACCATTCCACAATCGGGTACGAATCTCGTCCTCAGTGCTATACTGAACTAGATTCGCTGGCGGGGAACACTTACGTTACCCGGTGTTGTTCCCGCGCTCAGTCGATCTGCGTCCGCCACCGGAGCTAAATATAGGAGATATATAAATGCAGAATATGGATACGATTCAGGATATTGACAACATCCAGGACCTGGAGATCGTCGCCCGGCAAATGCGCATGGACTGGGACGAACGTGCCTTGCAGAATCCACGCTTCTTTGTCCAGTCCGCCAAGTCCGAATGGGACGACGCGGAGTTTTTCCGTTCTGGAGAAGTGAATGTCGCCAACGAGGTGATGCCCGATATCCATCGGATTTGCGGCGGCAGCCGATCCCCCAGAGAACTCACCATGGTGGAGATCGGATGCGGTGTCGGGCGTATGACCCGTATGCTGTCGGCGCTCTTCGGCAAGGTCTATGCGGTAGATGTCAGCGCGGGGATGATCAATTCGGCAAGGCGCGCTCTGGGGGATTACCGGAATATTGAGTTCCTACTCACCGATGGAAAATCGCTTTATCCGATTCCAGCAGACACGGTTGATTTTGTCTTCACCTTTATCGTGCTTCAACACATACCCAGTAAGGACGTCATCAAAAGTTACTTCCACGAAGCGTTTCGGATCTTGAAGCCCGGTGGAGTTTTCAAGGCTCAACTGAACGGAGCCGCGGAGGATCCCCAGACCCAGCGCGTTCCCGACACCTGGGATGGCGTGCGCTTCTCCACCCAGGAAATGGAAGATCTCGCTTCCTCCTCGGGGTTCCAGATGGAATCCATCACCGGCTGTGACACCCAGTATTGCTGGGTTTTCCTCAGGAAGCCCTGGTAGGCCCCGGCATCCTCCACCACCGACGATGGCGCCGGGCGGTCTGCGGCACTTACCCGGAGACGCCCCCTTTCCGCCACTCGCGTGAATTGCAAACCCCGCGCGAAACCTGCCCGGCGCTCTCCCGTCCATTGCTACAGACTTGATATTCTTAAAGGCATTCAGCTGCATCAAGCCGATACACCATCCCGACAGGAGTGATTTTCCATGAGTGACGTGACACGCCGAGGCTTCGTACAGACCTCCGCAGGAGCGGCCATGGCTGCCGCGCCCGCATTTTTGGCTGCCCAGAACACCAACAACAAGATCCGTGTGGGCTGGATTGGAGTGGGTGGCCGTGGCGCCTATTGCCTGCAGGCCATGCTGGAGAGCAACAAGAACAGCGTGGTCACCACCGCCGTCTGCGATACCTATGACGGCGCCAAGGCGAAGGGCAAGGACATCGTCCAGACCGTCTCCGGAAATTCGCCCAAGACCTACCACGACTACAAAGACCTTCTGGCCGACCCTGAAATTGATGCCATCGTCATCATGACGCCCGAGCATCTTCACTTCCCCATGACCATGGACGGCCTGCGCGCCAAGAAGCACATCTACGTCGAAAAGCCCCTCTCCCACCTCGTCGAAGAAGGCTTTGAGATCGTGGACCTTGCCGCCAAGACCAACGTTGTCACCCAGGTGGGTACGCAGAACCGCAGCAACAAGCTCTACCAGGCCGCCAAGGAACTCATCGGCGAAGGCAAGATCGGCGACGTCCACTACGTCCGCGCCTTCTGGTATCGCAACTTCACGGAAAAGCAGACCGCCGCACCCCGCCCCTGGCGCTACGTCATTCCTGCCGACACCAACCCCCAGAACACCGACTTCAAGCGCTTTCTGGGCGACGCTCCCGACCGCCCATTCAGCAAGGAACGCTACTTCCAATGGCGGAATTACTGGGACTATTCCAGCGGCATCTCCACGGACCTGCTGGTTCACCAGACGGACATCACCAACTTCATTCTCAACAATCCCCTGCCCACCCAATGCATGGCCTCCGGCGGCGTCTACCGCTGGGCCGATGGTCGCGAAGTGCCCGATTGCATCTCCGCCATCTACGAATACCCAAACAAGTTCCACCTGAACTACTCCAGCTACTTCGGCAACAAGTACTTCGATTACGGTGAGCAGTTCATGGGCGATTTCGGCACCATCGAAGTCATCGGCCGCAAGAAGTTGCGCTATTTCCCGGAAACCTTCGGCGACGCCATGAATCCGGAGCGCTTGAAGGGCCTGAAGCCGATGGAACTCGATTACATCAAGGACTTCAGCCAACCCGACGCCACCCACGCCCACTTCGTCAACTGGGTGGAAGCCATCCAGGGCAAGACCAAGGCCATCGCCCCCGTCAGCGTCGGCCAGGAAGCCGCCATCCCCGGCCATATGGCCACGCAGAGCTATCTGCAGGGCAAGAAGTGTACCTGGGACGCCAAGAACCGCAAGTTCCTTTTCACCTAGCATCCGGCTTCCCCTTGAACGAACAACAACGGCCGGGAACCCAACCCTGGGGATCCCGGCCGTTTCGTTTGCTCCTGATCACCCTGCTGCCCATGGCGCATCTTCCCCTTTACCCGCCGCCCTGCCTTCCCCACGCTCGACGATTGCGGATTCGTAATTCTTTTGTAAGACCTTCGCTCAACCGGATACCTTGGCGCTAAAGCGCAGTATTCTGGTGCTGTCAGTAGTTTTGGTAGTATGAGGTCTTGTAGTCTGTAATGCCTGTCCACCCCCTTGGCCGCAAGGCCCGCGTTCTGCTCTCTTCCGTCTTCGGACCCTTCGCCCAGGATGACGAGTACGGTAGCCGCGCCATCAATCCGATGGAGCTCTACCACAACCAGGTCACCCGCGCCCAAGGCCCCTTCTCTCTACGGATGTTTCATCGCTCCTGGGGCCTGATGATGATCCAATCCAACATCAGCGCACCGTGCACGCTGTTGGACTTCCCCACCCTGGACGACTTCCGCAGCGAACTGCGCGCGCATCACTACGATGTCGTTGGCATCTCTTCCATCATCGTGAACGTGGGCAAGGTGCGGGAGATGTGCCGGGTGGTCCGCGAGGAATCGCCCCAATCCCAAATTGTCATCGGGGGGCATGTCGCCGCCATCCCCGGCCTGGAACAGATGATCGACGCTGACCATATCGTGCGCGGCGAGGGCATCGCCTGGATGCGCGCCTATCTGGGCGAGGACCCCCACCAGCCCATCCGCCATCCCAACATCCAGTCCGGCTTCGGCACCCGCATGATGGGCCTCAGCGCCCGCAAGAGCAAGGCCACCACCGCCGCCACGGTGATCCCCTCCGTCGGCTGTCCGCTGGGCTGCAACTTCTGCACCACCTCCGCCTTCTTTGGCGGCAAGGGCAAGTTCCAGAACTTCTTCGACACCGGAGACGAGTTGTTTGCCGTCATGGAGACGCTGGAACGCGACCTGGAGTGTCAGTGCTTCTTCGTCATGGACGAGAACTTCCTGCTGCACAAGCCGCGCGCCATGCAGTTGCTGCGTCGCATGCAGGAAAGCGGCAAGAGCTGGGAGCTTTATGTGTTCTCTTCAGCCAATGCGCTGCGGAAGTACACCATGGAGGAACTGGTTGCGCTGGGCGTGTCCTGGGTCTGGATGGGCCTCGAAAGCCCGCGCTCTCAGTACGCCAAGCTCAACGGCACAGACACGCTAGCCCTCACCCGCGAACTCCAGGCCAATGGGATTCGAGTGCTGGGTTCCACCATCATCGGGCTGGAGCATCACACCCCGGGCAACATCGGCCAGGAGATCGCCCACGCCGTGGCGCATGGCACTGACTTTCACCAGTTCATGCTCTACACCCCCGTGCCCGGCACACCGCTCTATACCCAAATCCAACAGGAAGGCCGCCTGCTGGATGTCGACCTTGCCGACATTCACGGCCAGTACAAATTCAACTTCCAGCACGCCGCCATCAGCCGCGATGCCTCAAAGCACTACCTGGATGAGGCCTTCCAATTGGATTACTACACCAATGGCCCCAGCCTGATGCGTATCTGCCGCACAACGCTGGAGGGTTGGCGCCGTCATCGCCATCACCCGGAGGCCCGCATCCGCACACGCTTCGCGCGCGAATCCGTCACGCTGCGCACGGTCTACAGCGCGGCCCTGTACGCCATGGAAAAGCGCCTGTGGGCGAGCAATCGGCCCATCGCGGAAAAGGCCCGGGCGCTACGCAAGGAAATCGCCGCGGAGCCCGGTGGCTGGCTGTGTACGGCCAGCGCCACCCTCTTTGGCCCCTTTGCCGCGTGGAGCGCGCGTCGCGAAGAGAAGCGCCTCATCGAAGGCTTCACCTACGAACCGCCCACCTTCCGCGAACAAAGCAACTGGACCGCAGCCGCAGCCGAGGACTATTGCCTCGCCGCCCCGTCCTCCACCACCTCCCGATCCTCATCATCCACGTCATTGGACAGTGGCGCGAACGCGGCCTGACGTACGCCCGGATACGGCGTATCCCAACCGCGCGTATCGTGCCACAGGATGCGGTTCAGTTGGTCACTGGGCGCAGCGTCCGGCACGTCGAAGCGCATGCGCAGCGATGCCTCCGCAGCCTCGCGCCGTTTGCCCTGCAGCGCACTTAGGGGCGGGTTGACGGCGAACAGGTCCTGCTCCGGTTTGCGCGCCTCATAAGGCGCCAGATCAGGCGCATCGGTGAATGAGTTGCGCATTTCCGTGGCGATCAGGTCAAACAGCGAGAGGTTGGGCAATCCCAGAATCAGTTCGATGGTCTTCAGGATGTGCTGGTTGGCATAGAAGGTGCTGTCCACGTGCCCACGCTTGCTGTAGGGGCTGATGGCAAGGGCCACCGTGCGATGGCCATCCACATGGTCCACTCCATTCTGTGCGTCATCCTCCACCACAAAGATGGCCATGGACTTCCAGAACGGAGACTTCGTCAGCGCCTCCACCATCTGTCCCAAGGCCCAGTCGTTATCCGCCACCATCGCGGCGGGAGTCGAGGTTCCAGGACGCGTGCCAAAGGTGTGGTCACAGGGAAGCTGGGCGATGACAAGGTTGGGCATCTTGCCTTCGGCCGTCCAACGCTGAACATCCTTGATGAAAATCTGCGCCCGCGCCAGATCTGGAACGGTGTTCGTGTAGGGCGGATAGTTCTTGGCCAGGAACTGGTTCAGAGGCTTCAAGGGCGCCTCAACGGAATAGCGCGTAGTGAAGTCCTTGCCGTCCAGCACCTCGCGCAACAGCGGAAGGCGCATCTCCGCCGGCTCCGCCAGACGCCCGGCATATTCCCCATACACGCGCACCGTCTTCCCCGCCCGCGCGGCAGCATCCCAGATGAATCCGCCCGCCGAATAGGCAATGGGATCGGTGCCATCAAAGGGATAGCTACGTCCGCGATAGCCCGGCCAAAGCGCATAGCTGACTTCATTGGCCTGTGTCGCCCATTGATGACCATCCCCGCTGTTGCCGCCCGTGGCGTAGAAGTTATCCAGCAACACGAACTGGTCAGCCAGCCGGTGGTGATTGGGCGTTACCTTCTCGCCAAACATGGTCAGGCTGGGGTCGCCGTTGCCCTTGGGCATGTCGCCAAACACCTGGTCGTAGGTGCGATTTTCCTTCACGATGTACACCACATGTTGAATGTGCGAGGGCTCGCCAGAGCGCACCGGAATCGCCTTCGGACGCGCATTCGGCCGCGGCGCTTCCGCCCGTGTCGCTGCGCCCACCATCATCCGATTGTTCTCAGCCACCGCCAACGTATAGCTCTCCAACTGGGCATCATCCGGCAGATCCACCACATGAACCGTACCCCGGTACGCGTGTACGAATCGCTTGCGCTGCTCCTCGCGCCAGCCGGACCCTACCCCCAACAACGTGGACACCGCCAGGCGCTTGCCATCGGGGCTAAGGTGAAGGCCGTTGGGATACCAGCCGGTTGGGATAAGCCCGCGCAGGGTGGGCTGCGCATCGCCCCGCGGCAGATCAATCACCGCCACGGCGTTGATGCCCCCGCAAGCAACGAAGAGTTGCGAGGCATCCGCATTCAGGGCCAGCGCGGTGGGGGAGATGCCCACGGCCTTGCGGGTAAAGGGCTGCAGATCAACCGTTCGCGTCACCAGGTTCCGCCGCGTGTCAATGATGCTGACGCTGTCGCTGTTGCTGTTGGCGACGAATAACCGATGACGCGCTTCATCCAGCAGGAGCGCCGTGGGATGCAGTCCTACACGGATCGTCTGGCTGGCCTCGCCAGTGGCAGTGTCGATGCGGGAAACGGTACCCGTGGACGCGATTCCATACCGGTCCACCACCACCTGATCCGCATCGGGCGCCATGCCGGTGGGCAGCGTCTCCTCGCCCGGCGACGGAATCTTGCCACCCCAGTTGGAGGCCCATGCCACGCTGCCGTCCGCGTTAAGCGCGACGCCTACCGGAGCGATTTCCACGTTGGACTTCCGCAACAGCACGCCCGAGGCAAGGTCAAGAATCGCCACCTGATTGTTGAACGTCAGGGCCACCACGGCCAGATGCTGTCCGGCGGTATTTCTGCGCTGGGCGATCGCCACCGCCCCGCTGAGTTGCTCGCCCAGGTCCCCGATCTCCTTCGATGCTGGGGCTGCCAATGGTGTTGGGGATGCCGGGGAGCCGCTTGATCTTTGCCCCCCCGTGGTCACCTGCGGACCGGTCACCAGCGCAACCACCGCAGGCGCCGCGCCCCGGCGCTGCTCCACCCCCACCGTCAACAGCGTGTTGGTTTCAGGGTGGAACCCGATGCTCTGAATTCCAGAGCTAAAGGCGCCCCGGTTTCCGTTGGAGGGAAGCGTGACCCGCTGCTGAACACTGTTCTGGCGCCAATTGAGGTGGGTAACGCCGCTGGCGACCAGCGCGAACAGGTCGTCAGGGCTGGTCCCGAAGCGAACGCCGTAGACGCGGGATGGAAAAACCGACTGCACGCCTGCAGGAGTGGTGCGCTGGCCGGTGGTTACCACTCCCGGGTCAGTCACCTGACGGACAGGGGCTTCCGTTCCGGTCTGCGCTGCCAGGTTCACGGCTACCCACATCAAGAAAACAACCGCTACCAGGGCGCCAGATCTGGTCACATTGGATCGCATGCGAAACTCCTCTTCGGTGGTGGTTCAGGCCCAATGCTACAGCACTTGCCGCCGCGCGAGCGCCCCTGATGGAGAACGCGTTACAGCCCACTCGCAAGCGCCGTGGTTGGCCAACAGCCGGGCTGCATCCGTCCAATGCTGATTGATCCGGGCGGCGCCAGCCGCGCTACCCTGGCGGGCATGGCGCCTCGGCGCCGCCGCTACGGCCAGCCGTCTCCGCATTGCGTTGCAGCCAGAACCACCCACGCAGTAACGCCACGACGCTGATGCACTCAGTGATCTCGTTCCGGTCCACCATCGCCAGCGCTTCCGCCAGCGCTACCCAGCGGACGTCGATCTGCTCCTCCGGGTCCTGGGCATCGGTGAGTTGCTGCAACCCCGTCGCCAGGAACAGCGTGGCCCGTTCCGTGGTGGCCCCCACAATCGAATCCAGCACCCCAATCTCGCACCAGTTCGCGGCCACCAGTCCCGTTTCCTCGCGCAGTTCCCGTGCGGCCGCCTCCAGCATGCTGCCGTCGCTGGCCTTGGACGCGCCCACCGGCAGTTCCCAACAGTAGCGCTGGCGCGTATACCGCCACTGGCCCACCAACGCCACCTCCTGCTGGCTATTCAGGGCCAACACCCCCACCGAAGGCGCCAGGTCCACAATCCCGTAGATGCCTGGTTTTCCGTCCGGACGAATCACCTGGTCCTCAACCACGCGGAACCAGGGGTTCTCGTAAATCAATCGCGACGTCAGTTTAGTCCAAGGGTTCTTCATAGCAGGGATACACAACCATGGAAGGATATTCGGCATTATCGTCGCACACCAGTTCCCGCAACCGAAATGCAGCTCGAGTCAGGTCGTCCGCATATGGAACCCCGGACACGGTAGCCCACATGCGTCAGCGCGGCATGGCAGCGCGCGGAACCCGACCTCGCGGAGTGGTATACTTGCGGCACGCCGCCGGGCATCTCGGCCCAACCAGCGGCCACATTGAGGTTTATCTTGGACGCTCTTAGCCTTTTCCTCATAAGAGCAGCATTCATTCTGGTAGTTACGGTCTGCTCCTATTTCCTTCAACCCTTTCAACTGGATGGCCCTGCCTCCGCCATCATTGGCGCGGCCACTGGTCTGATCATCGTCCTCTTTGAGATCCGGCTGAAGCAGGTGAGCCTCAAGCGACTCATCGGGGCCGCTTTCGGTTCCGTGCTGGGTATTCTGGGCGCCTATCTCATCTCGTTGGTGTTGGAACGAGCCATTGGCGGTAGCGCCTCCACGGTCCCCTTCCTGCAAATCCTCATCCTTCTCTGGATGGCCTATGTCGGCCTGATGGTGGGCGCGACGAAGGGCGACCTGCTGAACCTGGCCGCACTGGGCGGGCTCTTCGGCGGCGAAAAGAATCTGCGCCAGGCCTTCAAGGTGCTGGACACCAGCGTGATCATCGACGGCCGCATCGCCGATATCGCCGAAACCGGTTTCCTGGGCGGCACGCTGGTGGTGCCCCAGTTCGTCTTGCGCGAACTCCAGATGGTGGCCGATTCGGCGGATCCTCTCAAGCGCAATCGCGGGCGCCGCGGCCTGGACGTATTGCAACGCATCCAGAAAATGGCCAATCTCAACGTGCAACTGCTGGAGGATGACTTCCCCAACGTCCCCGAGGTTGATCTCAAGCTGATTGAACTGGCCAAGAAGTACGATTGCGCCATCGTCACCAACGATTTCAACCTCAATAAGGTGGCCCAACTGCGTGGCGCGATGGTGCTGAACATCAATGAACTAGCCAATGCTCTCAAGCCCGTGGTACTTCCCGGGGAAATCATGCGCGTATTCATCCTTAAGGAGGGCAAGGAGCAGAACCAGGGCGTTGCCTATCTGGATGATGGAACCATGGTGGTGGTGGATAACGCCCGCCGACTGATTTCCAAGACGATTGACATCAGCGTCACCAGCGTCCTGCAAACCACGGCTGGAAAGATGATCTTCGGCCGTTATGACGACCGCGTGCATAGCATCCACGAGCGTGACAGCAGCCGTGAGCGCGCGGGACGGGAATCCGCCTAGGGCTTGCGATGGCGTCCACTCCGGTGCGGGACTGCAACCCCGTCCGGCCGCGCGCGTCCAAGGACCAAGGCTTGGAAGGGCGGCGGATATTTCCGATTTCACCCGCGAATCCGGGATAATGAGGCTGGCTTATAGGAGATTGGCCACGCGACGGAAGCGCATCCCGCGCGTTCCGCACGCGAACCTGAAAACACCATGAATGTGAGCGTAATTCTTCCCGCCGCGGGCTTGGGAACCCGTATGGCAGATGCCTCTGGCGCCGTTCCAGGGGGGCGGAAGCAGTTCCTCCTGCTCCGGGGCAGCCCCATCCTGCTGCACACCTTACGCCGCTGTGACGCCTGCCCCAGCGTCGGCGAGATTGTGGTTGCCCTGCGCCCGGAGGACACCCCCGGGTTCGCGCAATTGCTGCAGACGGAGTCCTTTCGCACCCCGGTACGCGCCGTGATTGGTGGCGAAAGTCGCCAGGAGAGCGTCTGGAATGCGCTCCGCTCCCTGGCCGGGGATGTGGACCTGGTTGCCGTTCACGATGCCGTCCGCCCCCTGGTGACCGTGGATCTCATTGAGCAGGTGATCGCCAAAGCAGCCGCTACCGGAGCCGCCATCCTGGGCATCGTCCCCGTCGACACGGTAAAGCAGGTTCATCTGCACGAAATCCGAACCACCATCCCCCGGGAGCGACTGGTGTTGGCCCAGACACCCCAGGTTTTCCGGGTAGACCTGCTGAAGGAAGCCTTCCAGCGCGCTGAGGCCGATGGCTTCACCGGCACGGATGAAGCCAGCCTGGTGGAACGCCTGGAATCCACGCCTGTCAGCGTCATTGCCGGCAGTGAGTGGAACATCAAGATCACCCGCAATGCTGACCTTGCCCTTGCGGAGTTCCTCATTGCGCGCGAGCAGCCCCATTTGGCCCAGCCGGAATCCCCGTCGGCCCAACAGGAGCCGCAGTCGTGAGCGCGCCCGCCTTCCGCATTGGTCAGGGCTGGGACACCCACCGTCTGGTTGCCGGGCGCCCCTTGATTCTGGGCGGCGTTCCCGTGCCCTCTGATCTGGGTTTGGATGGCCATTCCGACGCCGACATTCTGTTGCACGCCATCACCGATGCCCTGCTGGGCGCGCTCGCTCTGGGTGATATCGGCATGCACTTCCCTGACACGGATCCGCAGTGGAAGGGAGCCTCCAGCGATCGCTTCCTCCAGCACGCCCATGCCCTGGTGCGCGAGCAGGGCTACCGCATTGGCAACCTGGACACCACCATCATCCTGCAGCGCCCCAAGTTGAAGGACTTCCGCGAGCCCATCCGGAATCGCATCGCCAGCACACTGGGTATTGCGCCCCAGCAGGTGTCCGTCAAGTTCAAGACCGCAGAACAGGTGGGCCCTGTGGGGCAACGGCTTTCGGCCGAAGCGCAGGCGACGGTTCTGCTCCTACAGGGATAGTTTCTGGACAGCGGCACCTGAGGCGGCTTCCTCCGCCAGCGCCGCCTCCACCCCTTCCCGATAGGTGGGGTACGCCAAGTCGATCCCCAGGGCCGCGCGCACTGCAGAGCCGTCCACTCTCCGGTCTGCCCGCAGGGACTCCGCATTCTGTTCCGCCGGCAGCGAAGGCGGCATCGGCAGTCCCAGCCGCTGGGCGCAATAGCTTGCCATTTCCCGCTGCGTACACGGAAGCGCATCCGCCACGGCCCAGGCTCCGGTAAGCGGTACCGTGAGCGCAGCCAAGACGTGCTTCGCCAAGTCTTCTACATAAATTCTACTTATGTAGTTATCCCCTTCGCCGGTCAATCGATACTTACCCACCCGCATGGACGCATGCACGCCCCGGAAGGGACCGTAGATCGCCGCCGGGCGCAGCACCAAAGGGGACGGAAACGATTGTAATACCGTCGTTTCCGCGTCTACCCGAAGCTGCTCACGGACCGTCCGTGGTGCTGGCTGTGTGTGCTCGCCGATGCGCTGCTGTTCGCCATAGACGCCTGTAGTAGATAGGTAAATCGCCCGCGGCGATCGTCTACAAAGCGCCTCCATCAGCACCGGCGCCGGGTCCACCAGGCTCTCGCCAATGCGTAACGTGGGAATCGAATACACGATGGCATCCCATTCTTCTACGCTGATAGTATGTGGAAGCGCCGGGCAGGCTGGATCCACCTCCAGCCCTACCAGCGTCGCCCCGGCACGCCGCAACGCGCTTAACCGCGAAGGGTCTCGGGTGGTCACGGTCACGCCATGCCCGGCGGCCAGCAGGTGTCGTGCTACGCGGGTACCCGTGAAGCCGCATCCCAGAATGAGAAACTTTGCCATCTTTTGTATTGGATTTGCCGCTTCGTCACCCGATGCAACCGCATCACAACATCGTGCGTGGATGCATGCAGACGGAAAGGAAGCTCCCTTGCCCCAGAAGATTGATAGTCCCACCGTCGTACCCGCCGTTGGCACCAAGCCCAAGATCATCGAAGAGTACGTGGGCCGCGTCAATAGCGGCCACAGTCACCTCAGCGTAGCCCGGATGCAAAGCCCGGGGGGCTGGACCGAACCCGGGCAGCGCCCCCAGTTTGATGAAATCACCGTTGTTCTGAAGGGCATGCTACAGGTAGAGCACGAAGGCGGGGTAATGGAAGTGCATGCCGGTCAGGCAGTCCTCACACAGAAAGGGGAGTGGATCCGCTACAGCACGCCGGAATCCGACGGCGCCGAGTATGTGGCCATCTGCCTTCCCGCATTTTCCCTGGAGACGGTACACCGAGATGAATAGGCAACCCCGCAGCCACCGCATGGCTCTTCTGATCGTGGGCATTCTGGGCGTCCTGTTGACGGCCTGCGCACCCCAGGCAAAGCAGGAAGAGCCCGCTCCCAAAGGCGTCGATTCCTCGCGCCACACCATGACCGGTGTTGTGGTATCGGCCGACGCGGCGGCCAAAGAGGCCATCATTGAACACGACGAAATCCCTGACGTGATGGGGGCCATGCGCATGGGCTTCAGCGTTCCCGATGCCGCTGACCGCGAGAAGCTCAAGCCTGGCGCGAAGATCAAGGCCACCCTCGTCATGGAAAACAACACGATGTGGGTGGAAGGCGTTCAGGTGACTGGCCAGGGCGAGGCACCCGCCCAGAAGACCGAAGAGCACCATCACCACTAGTTCGCGCCCAAGGCCGGACGCCGCTTGGAATCCCGGGGCTCACCCGGCCTTGTAGCGTTCACCCGGCCTGCCAGGGCCGTTTCAGCCTTGCAGCGCCAAGTCGCACACCGTCTCAATGTGGGCGGTTTGTGGGAACAGGTCCACCAGCGTCAGCGCTTCCACGCGGTAGCCGCCTGCGCCCAAAGCGCTCAGGTCACGGGCCAGCGTGGCCGGGTCGCAGCTTACCAGCGTGATCCGGGCGGGCTTCAACCGCACGAGGTCCTGCACCACCATCTTGCCCAAACCGGCTCGTGGAGGGTCAGCAAACACATGCGGGGCGATGGTCGCCTGGCCCGGCAGGAAGGCGTCCACGGAGGCGCGCACGGCGTCCACCCGCGCCCCGTGGTTGGCGGCATTGGTCTCCAGATCCCGAATGGCGCTGGCGGAGCTTTCCACCGCCGTCACGCGCGCGCCGCGTCGCGCCAGTGGGATTGCGAACAGCCCCACCCCGCTATACAGGTCCAGCGCCGCCTGCGCGCTCACCCTGCGCAGCACACGCTCCACCAGTGCGTCCACCAGGAAGCGGTTGGTTTGGAAAAAGCTGCGGTGCCCAACTTGAAACCGACAGCCCGCCCCGTCGTACACCAGCGCGCTTTGCGACGCCCCTGGAATCCGCTCCGCGCACCATTCGATGAACCACTTGGCCACGTGGCGCTGGCCTCCCTTGGTGGCCAGCACGCTCAGCAGCGTCTCCCGTTCATTGCTGAACAGCTCCACGCTCTCCACGAAGCGCGGAAAGCGGGGCTCCCGCGCCATCTGCCGCAGAGCCCCAATGGCCGCGTTTAAGGCTGGCGACGCAATCGGACACGCATCCACGGGAACCAGTCGACGGCTGGCCTGCAGCCGGAATCCAATTCGCGCTCCATCCAGATGCACCTGTACGCGATTGCGATAGCCCCAGGGCTCCCCGTGCAGCAGATCCACCTCCGGCAGGTCCTTCAGCTTCCCCACCCGCGCCAGCGTCTCCAGCAGAATCAGCCGCTTCTGCTCCAACTGGAAGGGGTAGTTCAGGTGCTGATACTGGCATCCGCCGCAGCGCGAGAAGACCGGACATGGGGCCTCCACGCGCTCCGCCGATGGTTGCCGCACCTCCACCAACGCCGCTTCCGCCCATTGCGGGTGCTCCTTCACCAGGCGCACTTCCACCAACTCACCCGGAGCCACCAGGGGCGTCATCACCGCCTTGCCCTCATGACGAATCAGCCCGTTCCCGCCGAAGACCAGCTTCTCAACGACTCCGGTAATTCCCCCAGTCGCGGTCGGTTCCACCACTCCGGCAACCGGGCTTTCCCCATCGCCCGGGGACCCCTCTGTCGGCGCCTGCTCCCCGCTCGCCTCCAGTCCCTGTGCCTGCTGTGCGCCGGTTCCGATGGGCTTCGCGGAAGTGCCGCCGCCCGGCGCGTCCAGCCCGCCTTGGTCTCTCTTCGTTTCGTTCATGCTGCAATCCGTTATGCCCGGAGTTGGTTCCCGCGGGCCGCTTCCCCTAACATGGAAGGTTCACTTCATTCTTACTTCGATGAAACCACGTGTCTTTTCAGGGATGCAGCCCACCGGCAATCTGCATATCGGCAACTACCTGGGCGCCCTGCGCAACTGGGTGAGAATTCAGTCCCACTACGAGAGCATCTTTTGCATCGTGGATCTGCACGCGATCACGGAATACCAGGATCCCACGGAATTGCGCCAGCGCATCCGCGAGGTGGCCGCGCTCTACGTCGCCGCGGGCATTGACCCCGTGCAATCCCCCATCTTCGTCCAGTCCGCTGTCAGCGGCCATGCTGAGCTTTCCTGGATGCTTACCTGCGTCACCCAATTGGGCTGGCTGCAGCGCATGACCCAATACAAGGCCAAGACTGAAAATCGCGAAGCCATCGGCTCCGGCCTGCTGCAATATCCCGTCCTGATGGCCGCTGACATCCTGCTGTATCAGGCCGCCGTTGTCCCGGTGGGTGAGGACCAAAGCCAGCACCTGGAACTCACCCGCGACATCGTCCAGCGCTTCAACTCCCTCTACGGCGAAACCTTCGTGATGCCCGCCACCGCCCTTCCCAGCGTCGGGGCGCGAGTGATGGGTCTGGACGATCCCACCCGGAAAATGTCCAAGTCCGTGGACTCCGCGGGCCACGCCATCTGGCTGCTGGACGATCTCAAGACCGCGCACAAGAAAGTCATGCGCGCCACCACTGACTCCAACCCCGCCGTCGATTTCGAACAGATGGGCGAAGGGGTCGCCAACCTCCTCTCCATCTATCAGGCCTTCACGGAGTGCAGCACCGAAACGCTTCACGCAGAGTTCGCCGGAATGCGATACGGTGATTTGAAGAAGCGCGTGGCGGAAGCAGTCGTGGCCGGGTTGGAGCCCATTCAGCAGCGATATCGGGACATCACCGCGGATCCCGCGGAAGTGGACCGTCTCCTCGATGCCGGAGCCAACCGGGTACGGCCCATTGCCGAGGCAACCGTGCAGCTTGCCAAGGAACGTATGGGCCTCTACCGGCATGGATCCTAAACCGCTCTCCGCAAGGATCAAGCAATACGCCACCCTCCTTCGGGAGAATCGCAATTTTCGTCTGCTCTGGCTGGCGCAGATTGTCAGCGAGCTAGGCGACTGGTTCTATGCGGTGGCCCTGTACAGCCTGCTGCTTGACCTTACAGGAAGCGCCAAATCCATCGGCATCGCCATCGTCCTGCAGGTGCTTCCCCAGGTGTTGATTGCGCCTGCCGCGGGCGCCTTAAACGACCGCCTCAGCCGCAAGAAGTTGATGATCTTCGCGGACATCATCCGCGTTTTCGTCGTGCTTGCGATGGTCACCATCCGCTCCGCCGACATGGTTTGGATCATCTACCTGCTGCTTCCGCTGGAAACCATGGCCTGGGGGTTGTTTGAGCCCGGCCGCGCGGCGGTTGTCCCCACCATCCTTTCCCGCCAGCACCTCATCATCGGCAACGCCCTCTCGGCGGCCACGTGGAGTTTCAATCTTGCTGTTGGCGCCACCCTTGGCGGCCTGGTGGCCGTCGCCTTCGGACGATCCACCGCGTTCGTCGTCAACGCGGGCACCTTCCTGCTCTCCGCCTGGTTCATCAGCCGGATGCGCTTTCACGAGGAACACACCCACGGTCGCCCCCCCTTCCGCCTCCGGGAGTTGGTAGACTTCACCCCCGCCATGGACGGCTTCCGCTATATGAAGGACGACCCCAAGCGCCTCTCTGTCCTTTGCCTGAAGGGCGGCCTGGGCCTGATGGGCGCGCACAACGTGTTGCTGCCCATCTTCGGCGAGCGTGTCTTTCCCATGTCCCAGATTCTTCCCGACGCCAGCCGCGCCGGCATGATGGGCATGAGCGTGCTGATGGCCTGGCGCGGGGTTGGCGCGCTGCTAGGACCCTTGATTGGAGCAACCTGGGCCGGGGATAGTCGCCGCCGCATGCGCATCGGCATTGCCATTGGCTTCGGCATGACCGTCTGCGGCTATAGCCTGCTGTCCCTTGCCCCCAACGCCACGCTGGCCGGCCTCTGCATCGTGCTGGCGCACGCCGGCGGTTCCATCATCTGGGTCTTCTCCACCACCCTGCTGATGCTGCTGACTGAGAACCGCTTCCGCGGTCGTGTCTTCTCCGCCGAGTACGCCGTTCACTTCATGATGGTCTCAACGGCCAGCTACGGCGCCAGCAGCGCCATTGATCTGGGCATGACTCCCCAGCGGGCCGCCCTCACCATGGGCCTAACGCTGCTGATCCCCTTGCTGCTGTGGCTGGGCGTCCAACGCTTCTGGAAGAACACCCACGATACGCCCCTGGCGGACGATGCGGATCACTGAGAAGCCCTCCTCCAGGGTGGGCGTCTGCAGCCTTGCCTGCATGCGACGGATGGCTGCCTCCGGCACCACGCGCGCCCGGGCAGCATTGCGACGCAGGCAGGTCTCCAGCTCTTCATCGAACCACAACGCCTCTACCTGACACGCATACAGCCGGGCCATCGCCAGGTATGGGCTACGCTCCCATCGGGTGAGATGCGTGGCATCGATGTAGGTCACCGGCCTTCGTAGATCCAGCCGTCGCCGCACCAGCCAGCGCAAGGTGGAAAACACCACGCGCGGGTTGCTTTGGTCCTGCTCATCATCCAACAGCAGCAGCCGCAGACCATCGGACGACAGCGGCTGCACCCCCTGCGCGGCAAACCACGTGGACTTCCCGCTCGCGGGCAATCCAATCGCCAGCACAATTCGCGGCAAGCCGTTTGTGTTCATTCCTTCAGGGTAGGCGCGTTTGCCGGACAGTGCGCAATTGCCAGGCCCGAAAGCCTCACAGGCGGCGCGCTTCGTATTCGGGACGCTTTACTCTGGGAACCCCTCATTTTCGGGGTCGGTTTTGGAAACTTGGTGATGTTATCCCCGCGGAGGGTTATCCGATGCTGAAGAAGATTCTGTTGGCCGTGGGATCACTGCTGGTTGTTCTGGTTGTCGTTGTGGCGCTACGCCCGTCTTCCTATGCGGTCACCCGCACCACCACGGTGGCTGCCCGGCCGGAGGTGGTGTTCAGCCTGGTGAATGACTTCCACCATTGGGACAAGTGGTCGCCCTGGGCGAAGCTCGACCCGAACATGATGGTCACCTACTCGGGTGCTGAATCCGGCAAAGGCGCCGTGTACGAATGGGCGGGAAACGCCGACGTAGGGAAGGGGCGCATGACCATCCGCGAAAGCCATCCCAGTGAGCAGATTGCCATCTACCTTGAGTTTCATGAGCCCTTCGCCTCAGTGAGCGATACGGAATTTCGTTTCCAGTCCGCGCCCGGCGGCACCGCGGTCACTTGGGCCATGACGGGCAACCTTGGCTTCATGGAGAAGGCCGTAGGCCTGTTCATGGACATGGAGGCGATGATCGGCAGCGACTTTGAAAAGGGCCTGGCTCAGTTGTCTGACGCTGCCAAAGCGGCCGCCCCGCCCCCCGCAGCGGAACATCCCTAGCCAGCCCGCCCAGAGCGGTTAACCATGCGCGAATCGTGCGTCCATGTAAAGCAGGTGCGTCGCGGTTTCGCGGTAGCCCATGCGCTGATAGACCGGCTTGCCGGCGTCCGTAGCATGCAGGAACGTGGGCACGACGCCGTGCTGCTGCGCTGCCAGCGCAAGCGCGTGCCTCACGGCTGCCTCAGCGTATCCCTTGCGCTGTCGCCGGGGCGCGGTGGCCACCAGCGCCACATAGCGCAAGCCTTCCACCATCAGCACCGCCGCTGAGCAAACAGGCTCGCCATCCACGCTTCCTACCACTGGGAAATGATGAGGCCAAGTCTCGCGACACCCGAGTCGGGAACCCAGCGAAGTCAGATCAATCCCGTAGGCCGCGCCGTTAATCTCCAGGATCTGCTGGCAGGACGGATCGTCCTGGGGCGTCCTTAACTGCAGCCCTTCGGCTGCCCTTGCAAGCGGGGCGACGTCGGATGCATGCATCCCCGTTAGCTCCATCGCAGGAACCAGACCGCATCTCTCCAGCACGCCCACTGCGTCGATTCCGTCGGCTAGCAGGTCCCGCGTGATGGCGAAAAACCACGGCGCCCGTCGCGGCAAAGCCCACGCAAGCGCCCGGCGCGCGCGGTCCTCAAGCTCCTCCGCGGATAGAATCTCCCCGGTCGCGAATCCGACGTTGAAGAACGGACTGGCAAGGCCCGCAAAGACCATCTCCAACCCGGGCAAGGCCTCGTGGCCATACTGCTGCTCGTTTGAGCAAATCAGCTTCCAGGCGCCGATAAACTGTTGCAGGCTAAACGCGGCATCCGGCGTCATCGCCACCTCCCAGGTTGCTGGGGAGTTTACCCCCGCCGACTCACCGTGTCAACAATCCGCCGATATACAATCCAACGATACAATGCGACGATACAATTCGACGATATACAGGCCCCCGTCCCATAGGGCGCCGATGCGATATGCGCCGACACGTGCGATACCGCCCGTCTCGTGTGCCGCTACTCCGGCGGCTGCAGCAATCGCTTGGCAAATGCCGATTGCGCCGTAAGCATCGCGGCCTGATTCTGATTGCTCACCAGCCGCAATTCCTTGCGCTCCACCGGAACGTTGCCCGGCGCGGAGATCCCCAACTTCACGCGGCCCTGCGCGATCTCCAGCACACGCACTTCGATGGAGCCATCAATGACAATGGCTTCGCCTTCGCGCCGTCGCGTAATCAGCATCCCTCTACCCCCGAAATCGGGATGTCCAGCGGATAGCGCAGAAACTCCTCCCCCAGCGGTTGAATCGCCTGCATCGCCAAGTTCGCGGGCAGGTGGATCACTAACGGCGCCAGCAGATTCGCCGTCGCGCCCTCGTCCTCGGAAACGGTCACGAACGCAAAAGCCCCCAGTTCGCTCGATTCCCTGCCGGCGCTCTCGCGGCCATCCGTGGAGAGCCGCAGCAGCGCCCGGTCCTCCCCGCTTAGCTGAATCAGGTAATCCTCCCGCACCACCCGCACCGGGGTCGCCAACAGGCACAGGGACGGCTCTTCGAGACTCTGGAAAAACACAAATGGCGCCATCACCTTCTGGCTTACCGGCAACAGCCACCGCGTATCGGGAAGCCCGGGCAGAGGCGCAGCCAGCGAGATCAACTGCTCCGGCTGATACTCCAGTGCGCCGAACATGGTGGTTTGCAGGACGGCCATGGGTGCTTTACGGTTCAGGGAACCGCTCCACCAGATCTATCGACCATCGCCCCGGTTCCAATAGAGCGCCCCACTCGAATCCCCTGTCAGGGGCGTGGCGCCTGCCGTTCATGGTCGCCGCGCAGGTGCTCCGGGTCATCCATGGGAGGGGACGGTTGCGGGTCTTTCGGCTCCTTGGCCAGCGCCGGGTCAAACAATCGCTTGTCGGTCATCAGCGCGCGGAACGGGGTAAGTTCGGGCGTATTTGTGAAGCAATCGGCCAGGTCCTGCGCCGTTGCGTCATACAGATTCAACGGCGGCAAGCCCAGCAGCCGGAAGGCCGTCTTCAGCATTCCGGGCATGCTGACGTTGCGTTTGGACACGTAGTTCCGGCGCGCGTAGGGGCTTACCACCAGCAGGATGCTGCGGTGGGAATCCACGTGGTCCACTCCGCCCTGCGCATCGTCCTCGGTCACCAGAATCGCCATGTTCGGCCACCACTTGCTATGCGACAGGTACTCAATGATGCGGCCCAGGGCGATGTCGTTGTCGGCCACAAACGACGCCCGAAACGGATAGCCATCCTCCGGTCGCGGACGGTCCATATGGTCGTTTGGCAAGTGGAGATACAGCAGCCCCGGCAGCGGCTTCCCCGGCTTGCCGTAGAGGTCCTCCACCTCGGCGATGAATTGCGACGCGCGGTATTGGTCAGGGATATTCATGTTGTATCCCGGGTAGTTGCGCGAGGTGTTGCGGTAGAGCGGATCCGGCATCGGCACGTTCGTCATGAAGCGCGCACCGGTGGGCTTCAGCCCCTCCCCTTCATCCACGCCCGCTAGCTCAAAGCCCTCGCCAAAGTTGCGAAAGCTCACCCCATGTTGTTCCAGGTGATGCCACAGCGCCCCATCCTCCAGTTGCTCCTCGGGATGCAGGCTGGAGTTGCTTTGCGGATACAGCAGACGCCCGGGCGCCGTAGTGGGCATCCGGAAGTCTTTCTGCCCTCCGTAGGAGGCCATCAATGAGCTTTCAGTGAACACATTCGGATAGCTGCCCACCGCCCAGTGATGGCCATCCACGCTCACCTCGGAATCACAGTAAAAGTTGTCGCTGAAGGCAAAGCGCTCAGCCAAGGCGTGATGGTTCGGCGTGATGGGAATGTCCTTCACGTCCCCGCGCGTCGTCAGCCCGCCGCGCTCTGGCTCCGCGTAGCCCAAGGCGCCGAATCGCGCCAGACCGGGAGCGCCATTCACCGGCCCGTTCGAGGCCTGCCCGAGGTCCCCGAAAACCTCGTCGAAGGTGCGGTTTTCCTTGATGATCAGCACCACGTGCTTGATTTCAGCGGGCAGTGGCAGCGGACTCCCCGGCTGCGGAACAAACCCGTTGTTGGCCATCACCTGCCGCGTGTGCTCCCCCAATGCTTCCCGCGACGGCAATGGGATCACAGAGATCGTCCCGTGCCGCATATCCGCCTGAAAGCTGCTGGCCATTGGCGCTTCCCGCGTCGCGTTCGGCCCAGTGCCGTGACCTTTGGCGTTGGCCACATACAGCACGCCGTCGCGCACCTCCAGCGCCGTGGGGAACCAACCCGTGGGCAGATGCCCCAGCACCTTGCGCGCCTCCACATCCACCACCGCCACCGCGTTGATGCCGCCCTGGGCGACGTACAGCAGGTTCGTCTCCGGGTCCACAGCCATGCCGATCGGCATCACACCCCGTAGCGTCTCCAGCCCTGGAATGCGCAGCGCGATCTCGCCCGCAATCTGATGCGTGCCCCGATCAATCACCGTGATCGTATCGTTGTGCCCGTTGCTCACCAGCACATGGCGGTTCGTCGCCAACACGCCCGATGGGCTGCTGCCACCCTTAGTCTTGCCGCCAAACGGCAAGCCTGTACGGATCATCCGCAACGGTTGGGGCTCGGCCGGATTCGACAACGCAATCACGGTCACTGAATTCGATTCCGGCGCGTTCGGGTCACCCAGTCCCGGCACCCGCACCTCACCCTGCTCCGTCTGCCGCGTGACGCCCTGCTGGGCTTCCGTTGACGGGAACCCGAAGGCGGGGAAGGGCAGACCCGTTTCCTTGGCCCGCTTCGGGTCAGCGCCTGGAACTTCGCTGTACCGGAACATCCCCTGGTTGGTGACGTATGCATGCTGCTTGTCCGGCGACAGCGCGATCTGTAACGGCAGCCGCCCCACCGGAATTGAGTGCAGCACCCGCCCATTGCGTGTATCGAACACCGCCACCCGGAAGTTCGCCTGGTCCACCACATACAGCCGCCGCCGCTTGGCATCCAGCGCCAGCCCCGCCGAGTAGCTATCGCGAAAGCTCCCCTGGTTCAAGTCGAAGCCTCGAATCAAGTCGCCATTGCCGGCATTCACCAGGCGCACCCGCCCCGAGTTGCCCTCCGACACATACAGGCGGTTGTTCCCATCAAAGGCGATCCCCAGGAACACACTCCGCCAGTCGTTCTTCTCGCCCTCGGGGGTCCGGTTGCGCGGCGCTTCGAAGCGCGTCCGGCGAAACGTGTTGCCCGCTTCGTTGAATACCGTAATCGAATAGCGATCCTTGCCGCCATCGGCCGTCGCCACCCTCCGCCCATTGGGGCTCAGCGCGATCCCGAACGGACCCGCGCCCGTCGAAAATTGTCGGCCCAGCGGAGTGATGATGCGTCCGCCGGGCAGGATGCTCTCTGCCCCCAGGCGCTTGATGGCAGGGCGTTCCCCCGCTGGCGGAGCATAGTGTTGCGCCCAAACGCCCCACGGCGCCACCGTGGCGGCAAGGAACAAGAGGATTCCGATTGACTTGCGATAAGACACAACCCGTTTATACCGCGAGCCCTATTGGCCGCGCACCCACGCACGCGATTGCCGCAACATCCAAGCATCCATTCCGGCGGAGGGGTTGACCGCCACCGGGGCCACCGCGGAGCCCGGCCGTGCCCATTTCGGAGCCCGGCCGTGTCTAGGTCGGAGCCCGGCTGTGTCTAGGTCGGAGCCCGGCCGTGCCCATGTCGGAGCCCGGCCGTGTCTATCCCGGAGCCCGGCCGTGTCTATCCCGGGATCCCCGGATGTGCCCTCGCGCAAAGCATGCGCGCACATCGGGCCGGGGCGGCCTTCAGCCGTCGCGGCGCACGTACGGCTTGTTGAGATAGCCGCGGCTCTCTTTGGCTGCGTCGCTGGTGGGCGCCAGCGCGATCGCCTTCTCATAGGCCGCGCGCGCTGCCTTGCGGTCCCCCAGCACATCATGCACCTGGCCGAGGCGCATGTAGGCCAGCACGCCCGTATGCAGGTCCAGTTCTCCGGCCCCCTGGGTTGCTACGCGCAACTGCTGCAACGCCTCCGGATAGTTCCGATACCAGAAGTTGAAGTTCCCTTTGGCGTAGTCCAGCCGCGACTTACGAAGCTGTGGAAACGCCCGCGCATCCTTGGCCAGTGCGGCGTCCATGGTCGCCAGCAGCGCCCGCGCTTCCGCCTCCTGCCCCAGGTCGCTGTACAGTTGCAACAACTCCAGCCGGAACAGATGATTGGCCGGGAACTTGGCGGCGAGTTCCTTCAACAGCGGAATCGCCCGGGGCGACATCTGTTTCCCCTCGCGCCGGTACACCGCGGCCAGCAACACCTTGGCATCGTAGGGGACGCGGCTTCCGTTGGCGGCGACATCCTCCAGCGTGCGGATTCCCTTCTCCCTGTCGCCACGGAAGCCCACCAGGAAGCCCATCATCTTGTAGAACAGCGGAAGACTGCCAACCACGTAGTCGTGAATGCCCTGCACCAGGCGCGCATCCACGAACTCCGGTTTCAGCTCCGCCACGCGGTTATGCAGCTTGCGCGCCTCGGTGGCGTCAGAAAGGGCGCTCCGCCAGCTCTTCTCCACCAGGAAGTAGTAGTTCCCCCGCAGTCCGTAGGCGATGCCACGCGAGTACAGCGCATCGGTGTCATTCGGGTTCGCGGCCAGCGCCTTTTCCGTCAGCGACAGCACCGTATCGACGCACTTGAAGAACTCCGCCTTTTCCGCAGGTGTAATCTCCGCGCCCGCCCGGCGCAGGAAGGGATTGTTGCCGCTCACCAGTTGCGATTCCAACGCACCCGCGCGGAAGAGCACGCGATACAGATAGGCCTGCGCCAGGTGGTTGTACGGACGCGCCACACCGGGTTGCTCTTCTAATTCGCGCTGGAACCAGCGGATGGCCTCGCCGTAATCCAAATTGTAAAAGTGCAGAAAGCCCTTCTCCAGATTGGAAGGCATGTCGAGTTTCGGCTGCCCAACCGCGACACCACAAAACAGAAGGGCAACCAGGACGGGATTCATCAGCAGGTAGCGCATGGCAAGCACACTGAAAAGATGACGCGGCGCGTGGATTCGTTTCAACCGCCGTGCGGCTTCGACATTTCGAACTCAGGACCCAGACATCGCGGTGCGGATCCGCTGGATGGCCTCTCCCGCATGCTGCGCCACCACCGCGTCAGCGTTCAGGGTCATCGCCTCAAGCACGTCCAGGTAACGGGCGCTCCCGGTGTTTCCCATCGCCACGGCAACGTTACGCAGGAAGCCACGGTACCGCGCGCGGCTCACCGGTGAATGCTGGAAGAGGCCGCGAAACTCAGCCTCCGTAATCGCGGCCAGCCTTTCCAGAGGAGGCGCGGGCGGCAGCAGCGGCTGAAAGCGCGCGTCTTCGGTAACTGGCGCGCGACGGTTCCACGGGCAGACGTCCTGGCAGATGTCGCAGCCAAAGACGTGCTGGCCAATACCCGGACGAGCCTCAGGGGGAATTTCGCCCTTCTTTTCGATGGTGTAGTACGAGATGCAGGCTCGCGCATCCACGAAGTATTCCCGTTCCCCCGGCGCTCTGGGAACAATCGCGGCGGTAGGGCAGGCGTCGATGCAGCGGGTGCAGGATCCACATCGATCCGGCGGGGGCGCGTCCGGCTCAAGATCCAACGACAACAGCAACGCCCCCAGGAAGTACCAACTCCCCGTGGGCTCATGGATCAGGCAGGTATTCTTGCCAATCCATCCCAACCCAGCCATGCGCGCATAACTCCGCTCCAGCAGCGGAGCGGTATCCACGCACACCTTCGCTTGCAGGTCCGCGCCGCAACCCTCACGCACCATGGCTTCCACCCGGCGCAGCGCATCGCCAACAATCTGGTGATAGTCCTCGCCCCAGGCATAGCGGGAGATCCAGCCAAGTTCGTCGTCCTGAAAGGCCGTCGACAGGGGCTGGGGCGTATGGTACAGCTTGCCGACGCAAAGCATGCTGCGCGCCTCGGGAAGCAGGTGGCGCGGGTCCTCACGACGCTGCTGGCGATAGTCAGTCAGGTATCCCATCGCGCCAGCCATTCCCTCTGAGGCCCACTGCTGGTAGGCGGAGAAATCCGCCAGCGGCACGGCAGGCGCAATGCCCGCAAGTTCGAATCCACACTCGCGGGCAATCTGCTTCACGCGAAGGGCATCCATCGCCGCTCAGTCCCTGCTATCCAGAAGGTCTCCGCTGGCCATGCGGCGCAGGGTGGCGCTCTCCAGCCGGTTCACCGTCCACTCCTCCAAAGCCACGGCGCCCAGACGCCGATAGAACCCGATGGCGGGCTGGTTCCAATCCAGCACCGCCCAATCGATGCGGCAGTAATCCCGCTCCACGGCAATCTCCGCCAGGCGCCGGAACAACGCCGTCCCTACTCCCTGGCCACGCGATTCCGGGTTCACGAAGAGATCTTCCAGGTACATTCCCCGGCGACCGCGAAAGGTGGAGAAGTTCTCAAAGAACAGGGCGAAGCCCACCGGCTGTTCATCCAGCAAGGCGATCAGGCATTCGGCAGCCGGACGTGGCCCGTAAAGCGACGCGAGCAGCGTCTCCTCAGTGGCGCTGACGTGCTGCTCCAGCTTCTCGTAGGCAGCCAGCGCACGAATGAAACGCACGATCAGTCCCACGTCCGTTGGCTCGGAAAAGCGAATTGAAAGACGCCGATGGCAGGTCGCGCCATCCGCTGTTGGTAGGGCTGGTGGCATGTCGGCTTCCTGGATTGCGCCGTCGCAGCCGGTACGCTTAATTGGCGCGCGACACGTAGGTCTGCTCCGCGGTATTCACGACAATCTTCTCGCCCTCGCTGATGAACGGCGGCACCTGCACCACCAGACCCGTTTCCATCTTCGCTGGCTTGTTCACGCTGGACGCCGTGGCGCTCTTGATGCCCGGTTCCGTTTCCACCACGGTCATCACCACTGTTTGCGGCACTTCCACGCTAATCGGCTTGCCCTCGTAGAATTCCACAGTCACCTTGATATTCGGCAACAGGAAGTAAATGTTGTCGCCCAGGTCGTCCTTGCTCAGTTCCACCTGTTCATAGGTCTCGGTGTTCATGAAGGTGAAGGTATTGCCGCCATCGTCGAACAGGTACTCCATGTCGTGCTGCTCAAGGATGGCCCGATCCACGGTGTCGCTGGACGAGAAGCGATGCTCAAACATAGTGCCAGTCGCTATCAA
>JALOKO010000161.1 GCA_025456495.1 Bryobacterales bacterium
GGTCATACGGTAAGCACGAATTTCCCGGTGACATCCGGCGCCGCGCAGACTGCGAATCGTGGGCGGGGGGATGTTTTCGTCAGCCGTTTCTCTGCGGACGGCAAGCAGTTGCTGGCATCCACGCTGTACGGAGGAGCGGAAGTCGATACGCCCACGGCCATCAAGCTGGATTCCAGCGGCGCGGCCACAGTTGCCTTCGAGACGTCATCATCGGATCTGGTAGGCACCGGGGGCAGCTTCCAGCCCACGCCCTCGGGCGCTCGCACAGCCATTATCCGACTGAATCCTCAATTGACCGCCATCACCTGGGCCACCTACTTTCCAGGTCTATTCCGTGTCGTTGATCTGTCCGTGACCGCCAATGGGAATACTTGGCTCCTGGGTAACATCACCTCTCCAGAACCGCCAATCACCAGCCAGCGTGTGCTGCCGTTAAGCGGCTGGGCCATGGCCTATCTGGGACGACTGAACGAGACAGCCACCATCCTAAACTACGGGACAGCGCTCCCTGGCACGGGTAGCACGACGACCAGAATGAGGCTTCTAGGAACGCCGGGGCAGACGGTGCGCATCCTGGGGGAAGCCTATTCCGAGAAGCTACCCCCCGAAAGCAGCGGGGCCTCGCTAGCCTCCTGGCCAAGTGCGGGCGAGCGGCGTGGGACGTATCTGATGCGGCTGAATCTGGCCGACCCGACGGTGTGTACGTGGTCCGTCTCCCCTGAGGAGAAGCCCGTTTCGTGGCGAGGCGGGGATCTGGAGTTCCCCGTAAACACGTCTGCGGGCTGCCCGTGGATAGTGACGGCAGATCGGCCTTTTATGGATTCGCGTTGGACGCTGCTGCAGTCGCAGGGGATAGGATCCGGCACGTTCCGCGTGCGGATCAGCCCGAACCCATCCTCGTTTTCCAGTGAAACATTCGAGTTCCAGTTGCTTGGGCGAACGATCCGCGTCGTGCAGGAGTCAGCAGAGTGTACTGAGCCCACTCTATCCCCCACCAGCCTCGCCTTCGATGCCGTGGGAGGGGTGCGCAGTGTGACGTTGAACCTGCCAGCGGGATGTGAGTGGACGGCGCAATTGAGTTCGCCATGGGTCAGCACGAACCTGCCTGTGAACCTGCGCGGCGTGGGCGAACGTGCATTTAGCGTCAGCATCGGGTCCAACATCTTTGAGGCGCGCGCCTCGTCGCTGACGATTGCCGGGCTGACCCTGCCCATCCAGCAGGCGGGGGGCGCCTGCACATCCGCGGTGACGGCCACGCCCACCACAATCAGCGCTGCCGGAGGAGCCTCCACCATTCTGGTGACGCCTTCTTCCGGTTCCTGCGCATGGCAGGCTTCGGCGACATCGCGCGTGCAATTGGGCGCTGGTGCTGCCGGCACAGGCACGGCCAGTTTCACAGCAACCCTGTCCGCGAACCCGTCCAATGTCGCGCGTAACGAGACCGTGCATGTGGCAGGCAAGACCATCACCCTGACGCAGGAAGCTGGAGCCTGTACGGTGCAATTGACGCCCAGTGCGACAAGCTTTGGATCGCAGGCGAGCAGCATGGCAATCCGGGTAGCCGCCACCGGCAGCGCGTGCGCGTGGATGCCTGGCACCAACACATCGTGGATCCAAATCCCGGATGACATGCTGAACCGCCAGGGAAGCGGCGACTTCAGCGCTTCGCTGAGAGCCAACACGACGGGCGCCACGCGCACAGGGACGATCACCTTGCTGGGGCAGACCGTCTCCATTACGCAGCAGGCACAAGGGACAGTCCGTGTTCAGGTTGGTGGAGGCGTGTCCGGTGTCCCGTTCAAGGCAAATGGCGTCACCTACCAAACTCCTTGGACGCTGAACCTGCCGCCCGGCTCCACCCTGACTTTAGAGGTGATCGCGCCCGAATTCGTGACGCCGGAACACGACCTTTTCGCCTGGGACCGCTGGGAAGGCAGCACCGGCTTGACCGCCACCTATACCGTGCCACAGAACGACTCCAGCATTGGATTGGCGGGCCGTTGGTACATCGGAGTGCGCGCCGTAGTGACAGGGAACAGTCCCGGTGACGGCAGCCGCGTGACGCTGGCCGCCAGCACGGCGCTCTACAGGACGATTGGCGATTGGCAGTACTTTGAGCGCTCATCGCCAAATTCGCAGTTCGTCGGCACTGTTACCTTCACCGCCATTCCCGGCCCGGCTTCGCGCTTTGTGCGCTGGCAAACCGACCGGCAGGGGCAGTCCACGAACAATCCGGCGACCTTCAACCTTGGCTGGCCCATTCCCATGACGGCGCTCTTTGAGCCGCTCAGCGGAGTGCCCACTCCCGTCACCGGCGCCAGCGCCACGCCCGCAACCCTTAGCTTCCAAAGCACCGTGGGGCAGACGCAAGCTCTCAGCGCGTCAACGCAGATCCAGAAGGCCGGAACTGCTGAGGTGGCCTTCACCGCGCCAACCATCGTGTGTGACGGCAGCCCCACCATCCCGTTCACTGCGGCGTCGAACACGCTCACCACACCGTTTACGTTGACGGTGACGCTGAACACGGCGCAGATTGCCGCTCTCAGTCCGGCGCAGTATACGAACTGCTCCGCGCGACTGCAGCCTGGCGTAAGCGGCCAGCAAGCGCTGCTGGTGCCACTCAACTTAACCGTACGACCGACCGGAGGAGACCAGCCCTACATTCAGTTCCCGGTGGATGCTGCGGGTTACCGGGCCAGCCCGCTGGCCATTGGCTCCATCGCCTCGGTGTTCGGTGAGCGATTGGCGGCGCAGGCGACCCATGCCAGCAGCCTTCCCTTGCCCGTAGAACTGTCGGGCACGCGGCTGCTGCTAAGCCGCGAGGGCGCTGAAGTGAACTGTCGGCTGTTCTTCGTTTCACCCACGCAGATCAACTTTCTCATCCCGGATGAGTTCCCGACAGGCCTCGCCACGCTGACGCTACTGCGCAACGGGGTACGCCAGAACTCCTCTCCTGTGACGATTGGCGAAGTCCGGCCAGGGCTGTTCAGCGCCAATGCCAGCGGCACAGGACCAGCGGCGGGCTACTCCGTACGTGTGGATGGCAACCAGCAGCAGTCGGCTAACCTGGTGCAGTGTCCAGGGGGCGGCGCGCTTTGCGAAGCGGTGGCCATCCAACCGCCCACGACGCCCAATGGGGAGCTGTACCTGGTGCTGTTTGGCACAGGCATCCGCTACCGCACAACCGCGCCCACGGTGGACATTGGCGGCGTACCGGCTACAGTGGTGTACTCCGGTCCCCAAGGCGAATTCGTCGGCCTGGATCAGGTAAACATCCTCGTACCCAAGTCGCTGTTGGGGACAGGCCTGCAGGACCTTCGACTGCGAGTGGGCAACCAGCAAGCCAACGTGGTGCAGGTACGCTTCTAACTGCGGCGCGTATTGAAGCAAAGCGCGCATCCAGCTGCAACGTATCGCCGCCCGGACGTATCTGCGCCCGCACGTATCGCCGCCCGCACGTATCGCCGCCCGCACGGCGTTACAGAACGCTCCAGACACGGGCAAAGAACTTGGCGATCACCTGCATGGCGTCGTCGGCGTCGGCGGTCATAGCGGAGTAGCCGAAGAAGCCGTGAATCTGGCCGGGATACTGCCTGCGCAGGACGATGTTGCCGGCTTGCTCCAGACGGTCAGCGTAGGCGAGGGCTTCATCCCGCAGGGGGTCGTATTCGGCGGTGATCACCAGAGCCGGGGGCAGACTGGCTACCGACGGCGCACGCAGGGGCGCGGCGTAGGGGTGGCGCCGGTCTCCATCCGGCCCCAGGTAACGCTGCCAGAACCACTTCATGAAGTCGCGCGAGAGTCCATAGCCCTCGGCGTTTTCGGTGTAGCTGAGAAAGCCCGCGTCCCAATGGTCAGTCACCGGATAGACGAGCGCCTGCGCGGCGACGGGCGGGCCGTTCAGGTCGCGGGACTTCAGGCATATCACCGTGCTGAGGTTGCCACCCGCACTGTCGCCGGCGACGGCAATCTTGCGCCGGTCCGCGCCCAAGTGAGGGGCATTTTCCTTCAGCCAACGCAGGGCGGCATAGCAATCATCGACGGCGGCGGGGAAGCGATGCTCCGGCGCCAGACGGTAATCCACCAGCACCACAATGCAATGGGCGGCGACGGCGAAGCGACGGCAATACGCATCGTGGGTGTCCAGGCCGCACACCACCCAACCCCCACCATGGAAGTACAGCGTCACGGGAACGCGCTCATCCGGATGCAATTCGCGCGGCCAATAAATGCGGATGGGAATGTCACCAGCAGGGCCGGGAATGTGGCGGTCCTGCACCTTCGCCACGGGCACTGGGGGACCGTTCAGCGTGGCGAAATCGCGGGCAAGCTGGCGCACCTCTTCCACGGGCAGCAGATGCGGCGGCGTAGGACGGCCCTCGGCCAAACGGTCAAGAATCTGCAAAGCGTCGCGGTTGAGTGGCATGGCAGGCGAGGGCGCCACGGGCAGCGCCCACCCCTCAGTCTAACGAATGTAACGCCTACTGGATGCCCTTGCCCTGCACCACCGTGATGGCCTTGCCGATGGGCGGGTTAGGAATCACCTGCCGCTCCCCGCCCGGCCAGGTGATTTCCAACTGCGAGGCCTTGGGATCAGCGCCCAGCCCGAACGTGACCGGGAACTCGCTCTGCGAGCAGTAACTGGAGCCGCTGCGGACCGTCTGCGTCTGTGTGCCCGATGTGGTGGTGAGCTTCAGCACGGCGCCGATGCCGTCGCGATTGGCGCCACTCCCCACAGTGCGCACGCGCAGCCACTTGCCGCGATTGCCGCCATCATTCCGTAGCAGCACCGGAGCTCCGTTGTTGTTGGCGATCAGGATATCCGGGTCGCCATCCAGGTCGTAATCAGCGTAGGCTGCGCCACGGGCGACCAGGGCCTTCTGGAAGTCCTGGCCCAGCGTCGCGCTGACATCCTGGAATCGCTTTCCACCCAGGTTGCGATACATCTGCGGAGCCTGGGCATAGGTCACCTTGGGCTGGACGCGGGTGATCTCTTCGTCGATGTGGCCGTTGGCGGTGAAGATGTCCAGGAAGCCGTCGTTGTCGTAGTCCAGAAAGAAGGCGCCGAAGGTGAGGGTAAGCAAACTGGGACGGCCCACGCCGGCACGGGCGGCATCGTCCACAAACAGGCCCTTGCCTTCGTTGTGGAAGAGGCTCAACATCTGGTTGCTGAAGTTGCCCACCACCAGGTGCTGACGACCGGAACGCGAATAGTCCGCCGCATCTACGCCCATCGCGCCGCGGGCGACGCCACTTTCGTCGAAGGCCACACCCGCCGTTAACCCAACGTCTTCGAACCTGCCGTTCCTGAGGTTGTGGTACAGCTTGTTGGGCTGGGTGTCGTTGGCGACGAAGAGGTCTTGCCATCCATCGTTATCGTAGTCAAAGACGGTGACGCCCAGGCCCTTGGATGACTCATCGTAGACGCCGGCAGACTTGGTGACATCCTGGAACTTGCCGCCACCGAGATTGCGATACAGCACGGGCGAGCGGCCTTTGTAGCTCTCCGGGGTGCAATAGCTTTTGGCCGCGCCGTCCAGCGAACAGAACAGGTCGTTGGTGGCGCTCCACTGCACATAGTTGGCGACGAACAGGTCCAGCTTGCCGTCGCGATCAAAATCGAAGAAGGCGGCCGAAGAGCCGAAGCCCTTGTTGGCGATGCCAGCCTGGGTGGTGACATCCTGGAACTTGCCGTTGCCCAGATTGCGCAGCAGGCGGTCGCCCTCCAGGGCCGTCACATAGAGGTCGGGCAGCCCGTCATTATCGAAGTCGCCGGCGGTCACTCCAAGGCCGTAGCGTTCCACGTCCAGGCCGCTGCCGACGGTGGCGTCGCGGAAGGTGCCGTTGCCGTTGTTCAGGTAGAGGGCGCTCAGCGATTTGGCCTTGCCCGGCGTCCAGGACCGGCTGTTCACCAGCACGATGTCGGGATAGCCGTCGTTGTTCAGGTCAAGGAAAGCGCAGCCGGGGCCCATGGTCTCCGGTAGCCATTTCTTGCCCGCCTTGCCGGCGTTATGACGCCAGGTGATGCCCGCCTGCCGGGTGACGTCAATGAAGGTGACCTGTGCGGAAAGCGTAAGCGCCAGCAGCATGGGCAGCGCGAAGCGGAGGATGCTCATTCAGGGGCCACTCCTTGCGAAAAGGCGATGGGGCTTGCGGACGGCTTCGCTGGCGCGGAAGGCCGGGCAGCAGACTGCAGCGCTGGGGCCGCCGTTGGGATGTCGTCCAGCAGGATGCTGGTGTGATCGTGAATCATCTGCCGTTCGTTGTTCTCTTCGGGACTGGCCATGCGACGGCGGGCGGTGATGGTTTGCGCACTTTCGTCGGCCTTGAAGCGCTTAAAGGCGGCTTCAGCACGGGCAGCACGGGTGGTGTCGCCCATGCCGCGCAGAGCCAGCATCAGCGTGTAGCTGGCCTGTACATCTTCGGGGTCCACCTGGATGACCCGCTCCAGATAACGCACCGCCTGCGTGAAGTCGCGCTTCAGAAAGTAGAGTCGGCCTAACTGGTTCAGCACCACGCGGTCGCGCGGGTAGAGACGCTCCACATAGCGGAGGGTCTCAATGGCTTGGTCGTAATCGCCATCCGCCTTCTGCGCCATGGCGTGAAAGAAGTGGATGCGGGCGGGCTTCGCGTCAATCGCCAGCGCTTTTTGAATGTAGCCTTTGGCCGCTTCCGTTTCCCCTTCCTGGATGAGAGCGCGCGCGACGTTCAAGGGGCCGTCCGCATAGTTGGGATTGGCCTCCATCACCCTTCTGAAGGCGTACTCGGCGCCCTTCAGGTCGCCCTGCAGCAGCATGCCGATGCCCCAGTCGTTCCAGCGCAGATGGTCACTGGATTCCACCACCGGTTCCCAGCGGGTTTCCTCCCCCGGCGCAGCCAACTGCAGCACGGCCTTGGCCTCAGCCAGCGTGACGATGGGCAACACCGGAATCTCGCCTTTCAACCCGCCCGCTACGTTGGCCGGGATGTTCCGCTTGTCATAGCTATAGACGCGGCTGTCGAAGTGCAGGCTGGTGAGCGAGGGGTCCTGCCCTTCCACGGGCTTGCCCGCATAGGCGAACTGCGTGTAGCTATGCGCGAACTTCCGGTAGTGCAGTTTGGCGGTGAAGGTAATGGGGCCCTGCGCGCTGGAAGGGATCTTCACCCGGTAGTGCGCCACGTCAGCGGCGCCCGGCGGAATCAGCCGCACATACAGCACGCTACGCGTCTGCCAGGCGTTGCGTTTGTCGATGGGATTACCCGCGCCATCCAACTGGTAGCTTTTGTAGAAATGGGCGCCGGGCTCGACGGGGCCGCGGCCTTCGTCCTCTGCGCGGCCACTCCAGAAGATGTGCTTGCCGTTGCGGTCCTTGCCCTCCACCTCCAGCCAGACATCAAAGGCGTCCACGGTGCCGTCGGGGAAGAAGTGTCCTACATTGCGCGTGCGCACCACCACGTCCAAGCGCACCGTGGAGCCCGGCTGGAACTTGGTTTGCACGCGATTCAGTGGCGCCGCCACCTTGCCGACTTCGCGGAGAAGCACCTGGCCCGCACCGACCGCCTCCTCCCCCACGCCGAAGGTGGACATCGCCATCAGATCCGCATCCGCCGCACGGCGCACCATGGGCGCGGACTGGGCGTCATCCTCAATGGGAGAGGCGGCAAAGAGGTCCACGGAGATGAAGCCGGACTTGAGGAACTTGATGACCTCGTCGAGTTGTTCCTTGTCGCCATTGACAAAGGGAACCGCGGTGTTCGCGGCAGCAAAGCGATGCGAGCGCACCTTGCCGTTCTTGGCTGCTGGATCGGTGGAAGCCACCAAGGGCATGTGGCAATCGTTGCAGTGCTTGGGCTG
>JALOKO010000162.1 GCA_025456495.1 Bryobacterales bacterium
ACCCGCACCCCGGCTTCCTGTGCCGCGAACATCTTGCGCGGACGGTCCCGTTCGCTGATACTGGCTACTAGCCGGATCCGATCCGTGGCCATCTATGTTTCACCTCCATGCGCTCGCCCGCGTGAGTGCGTTGTTTCTGCTGTTGCTGGCGGCCAGCATGCTGGCGCCGATTGGCGTCTCACTCTACTTCGCGGACGAAGCGCTGACAGCCTTCCTCATCTCGATGGTTGTCACCGCTGCGCCGGGCGTCGTCCTGTTGCTCTGGCTGCCCCCGTCGAAGGCACACGATCTTAGCGTGCGCGAGGCTATTCTGCTGGTTGTCATCCTCTGGGTGGCAATCTGCGCCTTCGGTGCCTTGCCCTTCGCCCTGCTGCCGCAGTTTTTCAGCCCGTTGGACGCACTTTTCGAATCCACCTCGGGCTTCACCACCACCGGGTCGTCCATCCTTCGGGACATCGAAGTGTTGCCCCGCAGCATGAATTTCTGGCGTTGCTTCTCGCACTGGCTGGGCGGGGTAGGCATTGTGATGCTGGGGGTTGCCATCCTTCCCATGCTGGGTGGAAGCGGCCATCAGATTTACCGGGCGCAGGGCGGCATGATGAAATCCGATCGCCTGCAACCCCGCGTAGCCGAGGCTTCCCGCGCACTCTGGTTCGTGTACGTCTCCATGAGCTTCCTGGAGTATGTCGCTCTACGCCTGGCGGGGATGGATTGGTTCGACGCCGCCTGCCATACCTTCGCCACCGTTGGCACTGGCGGCTTCTCTCCCAGAAACTCCAGCGTTGCCGCCTTCCAGAGTCCGGCAGTGGATTACATCATTGTCTTTTTCATGTTCGCGGCCAGCATCAACTTCGCCCATCACTTTGAGTTCGGACGCACCCGCGATCTTCGTGTCTTTCTCCGTTCCAGTGAAGTTCGCTTTTTTACCCTGGTGCTGGTGGCCTCCACCATTTTTTGTACAGGGCAACTGCTTCAAGCGGAGACCTATGGATTCGAGGAAGCCCTTCGTAAGTCCCTCTTCATGGTGGTTTCCATCGGCTCAACCACTGGCTTTGCCGTTGCCGATTACAACCTCTGGCCCGTCGGGACACAAATCCTGATGCTCATCCTGATGTTCTTTGGTGGGAATGCCGGCAGCACTTCCGGCGGCCTGAAATCCTTCCGTATGGTGCTGGCCTTTCAGGACGCCGCCCGCCACATGCGCCTGATGGTGGAGCGCCGCGCGGTGATTGCGCTGCGGCTGAATGGGAGTTCGATTCCAGATGAAGCGGTAACCGCCGCGCTGCGTCTCATCCCAATCGTGTTTGCGATCTATGCCGTCACAACCATCGCACTGGCCCTGGCAGGTTGTGACCTGTTGACCAGCCTCTCCGCACCGGCTGCCACGATGTTTGGCGTGGGACCGGGCTGGGGCCAGGTGGGGCCTGTCGGTAACTTTGCGCACCTAACCCCCCTGGCCAAGGTCACCTTGATGGGCTGCATGTTGGGTGGCCGACTCGAGTTCTTCACCGTCATGTTGCTGTTCACCAGAAGCTACTGGCGCCGCTAGTCGCACCTTCCGCCACCGTGTTACCTGGTACTGACAGGCGCGCGATGCCACTAGTAATCCTGGAGCCGAAACGCCACAATAGAGGCAGCATGCCGAACTCGCACCGGGCCTTGGACCGGACCGAACCGTTGCGGATCGTCTCCATCGGAGGGGGAACGGGGCTTTCTACCCTCCTCCGCGGCTTGAAAAAGTACACGCTCTCCCAACAACCGCGCATTTGCCTGGTAGACGCGCCTCATGTTGAGATCACCGCCATCGTCACCGTGACCGATGATGGGGGATCGTCCGGGCGGCTGCGCCGTGACCTGCATATGCCCCCGCCCGGCGACATTCGCAGTTGCCTGGTGGCGTTGTCTGAGGACGAAGACCTGCTCTCTCGACTCTTTCAGTACCGCTTTGACGCGGGCGAGGGGCTGAAGGGCCACAGCTTCGGGAACCTTTTCCTCAGTGCGCTGTGCCAGATTACGGGCGACTTCAGCCATGCCGTCAGCCTTTGCTCGGAAGTGCTGGCCATTGCGGGCCGCATCTATCCTTCCACGGCGGCGAATGTGCAATTGGCGGCGCAACTTCAGGATGGGTCTGCGGTTTTCGGCGAAACGAACATCAGCGCATCGCGAAGTCCCATTGCGCGGGTGCACCTGGTTCCGCGCCGCTGCGAACCACTGCCCGAGGCGTTGGAGGCCATCGCCCAGGCTGATCTCATCACCCTGGGGCCTGGCTCCCTATTCACCAGCGTCATTCCCAATTTGCTGGTGGTTGGCATCCCCGAGGCCATCGCGGCTTCCCCAGCCCGCAAGGTGTACGTCAGCAATCTGATGTGGCAGCCCGGCGAGACCATGCGCTTCAGCGCCAGCCAGCATGTTGACGCGCTGTTCAGCCATGCCGGAATGATGATCTTCGATACGGTGTTGGTGAACACGCGAATCGCCTCGCAGACCTTGCGCGACGTCTATCTGCAGCAGGAAGCTGAGCCGGTACATCAGGACGAGGACGTTCTGGACGCAATGGGCTTGCGGGTAATCGCCCGCGATCTATTGGGAGAATCAGAAAAGATCCGGCATCAGCCGGACCTGTTGGCGGCGGTGCTGGTTGACCTCGCCCAGCAGCACGTTGCCAGTCGTCAATCCCGGCAATGGCAGCCAGCGGAATTCATGCAAAGGATCAGCCACGGTGAGTGAATCAGTACATGTAGTGGTGATGGCGGCGGGTTTAGGCACTCGCATGCGGTCCAGCAAAGCGAAGGTATTGCACGAGGCCGGTGGGCTGACGATGGCCGAACTCATCGTCAGGCAGGCCTTACGGCTGGTGGCCCCCCAGCACATCCGTGTCATCGTCGGGCACCAGGCTGAGGAGGTCCAGCGGGTGCTGTCGCCCTATGGGGTGCAGTTCGCCCTGCAGGCCCAGCAGATGGGCACGGGTCATGCGGTGTTGTGTACACGCGAGTTCCTGGAGCACCAGCCCGGCCAACTGTTGATCATCAATGGCGATTGCCCTCTGCTGCGCGCCGAAACCTTGCAGGCCTTGCTGGAGGCGGCGTCCCCTGCCGAGGTGGCGGGAGCCATCCTCACCACCGTTCTGGACGACGCCACGGGCTACGGTCGCATTGTGCGTGATGATCGGGACGCCCTTTTGGCCATCGTCGAAGAGAAGTCCGCCAACCCCAAGCAAAAGCAGATTCGCGAGATCAACACCGGCATTTACTGCTTCCGCGCCGCCACGTTTTGGCCTGCCCTGGCGCAGGTGCGGCCGGATAATCCCGCGCGCGAGTACTACCTCACCGATGTAGTGGGAATCCTCCACCGCGAGGGGCGCACCCTCTTGCCGAGCGTGGTGGCTGACCCGCGCGAGGTGCTGGGTGTCAACAACCGCGTGGAATTGGCCGCCGCCGATGCCATCCTCCGCGAGCGCACGGTCACCGCCCTGATGCTGCACGGTGTCACCATTGAGAAGCCCTCCACCGTCACTGTGGACGCGGATGTCCAGGTGGAGGCCGACACCGTGATTGAGGCCTTCGCGCAACTCCGCGGCAAAACCCGCATTGGCGCCGAATGCCGCATCGGCGCGGGCGCGCTGCTGCGCAACGTCGTGCTTGCCGACGGCTGTCAGGTGCAGCCCTATTGCGTGCTGGAAGACACGGCGGTGGGCCAGTCGTCGCGCATTGGTCCCTTCGCTCGCCTCCGCGGCGGGAATCAACTCGGCGCCCACGTGCATGTTGGCAACTTTGTTGAGTTGAAGAAGACCACGATGGCGGACGGCGCCAAGGCCAATCACCTGGCTTACCTCGGCGATAGCGCCATCGGCGCCAATACCAATGTCGGGGCTGGAACCATCACCTGCAACTACGATGGCCAGCACAAGCACCACACGCAGATCGGCGATGGCTGCTTCATCGGAAGCAACTCCACTCTGGTGGCGCCGCTCACGGTTGGCGCAAACAGCTACGTGGCCGCGGGCAGCGTGATCACGCACGAAGTGCCCTCCAACGCATTGGCCTTTGGCCGCGCTCGCCAGGCGGTGAAAGAAGATGGCGCGGAACTGGTCCGGCGAAAAGCTGCCAGTAAGGACGGCTAGCCCGATGGTTGGCCCTGCGTCCCGTGAAGCGCCTCAACGCGAGGGCGCCGCGTTGACGTGTTGCAGTTGCATTCGGGCGACCTGCGCGGGCTTAGGCCGTGCGCGGTTGGTGGCGCGCCGCAGTTGCTGAAGGCGCAGTCCCGTTCCTGATCGCGCTCTACGTTTGCCCGGCCCCCTGCCGCACCGTTACCCTGGAGGGATGGCGAAAACAGAAAACGGTCGCATCCTGGTGACCGGTGGCGCGGGCTTGATTGGCAGCGCGGTGGTGTGGCAGCTCAACCGGATGGGCTACGATCGCATCCTGATTGCTGACCGCATGGACCGCTCTGAGAAGTGGCGCAACCTCGTGCCCCTGCGCTTTGAGGACTACATCGATGGCAACGATCTGCTGGACCGCATCCAGTTTTCGCCTGACCTTCTGTCCGATGTCCAAACTGTCTATCACCTGGGCGCTTGTTCCGCCACCACGGAGACTGACTCCGATTTCCTGATGCGGAACAACTTCGAGTTCACCAAGGTTCTGGCCCAGTGGGCTGTGGCTACCGACGTGCGATTCGTGTACGCTTCGTCCGCCGCCACCTACGGCGCGCGCGAGGATGACTTTCGCGAAGACCTGCCCCTGGACAGCCTCCGACCGCTGAACATGTATGGCTACTCCAAGCACCTGTTTGACCAGTACGCCGAAGGTTGCGGACTGCTGAACTACATCGTGGGCCTGAAATACTTCAACGTCTTCGGCCCCAATGAGGATCACAAGGGCGACATGCGCAGCGTCGTCCACAAGGCCTTCCATCAGATCCGCGACACCGGCAAGCTGGAACTGTTCCAAAGCCACCGGCCTGATTTCCAGGACGGTTGCCAGCAGCGGGACTTCCTCTACGTCAAGGATGCCGTGCGAATGACCGTCCACCTTGCCCAGCAGCGCGAGGCAAACGGCTTGTTCAACTTGGGTTCGGGTGTTGCCCACACCTGGCTGGAGTTGGGCAATGCCATCTTCGCCGCCCTGGGCATGGAACCGAACATCCACTTCATCCCCATGCCGGAGCACTTGCGGCCGAAGTACCAATACCGCACCTGCGCCACCATCGACAAGTTGCGGGCCACAGGCTATTCCCAGCCATTGACTCCCCTTGCCCACGCCGTGCGCGACTACGTGGTGAACTACCTGTCGCCGAACCTACGCCTGGGCGACGAGAAGCCGGAGGCCGCTGCATGACATCCGAAACGGGAATCGCCGGGGGCGCTGCGGATACGGTGCGCGCCACGGTGCGCGCCACGGGTCGCGCCGACGAACTGCTGGCGATCGAAGAACACTACGGCGCCCATAACTACCACCCGCTCCCCATTGTGGTTGAGCGCGCGCAAGGCGCCTGGGTGGTGGACACCGAGGGGCGCCGCTATCTGGATTGCCTCAGCGCCTACTCCGCCCTCAATCAGGGACACGCACACCCGAAGATCCTTGCCGCGTTCGTTCAGCAGGCGCAACGTGTCACGCTTACTTCGCGCGCCTTTCACAACGACCAGTTGCCCCTGTTCTGCCGCGACCTCGCCACGCTCACCGGTCTGGATGTGGTGCTGCCAATGAACTCCGGCGCCGAAGCCGTGGAGACCGCGGTAAAGGCCGCGCGGCGATGGGGCTATGGCCGTAAGGGGATTCCCGACGGGCAGGCTGAGATCATCGTCTGCGATGGCAACTTCCACGGCCGCACCACCACCATCGTCGGCTTCTCATCCGAGCCCGGCTACCAGCGGCACTTCGGCCCCTTCACGCCGGGCTTTGTCCACGTGCCCTTCGGCGACGTAGACGCGTTGCACCGCGCCATCACGCCCCGCACCTGCGCCTTTCTGGTGGAGCCCATTCAATGCGAAGCAGGCATCCTGATGCCGCCGCCGGGCTACCTGGCCGCGGCCGCCGCGCTGTGTCGTAATCAGGATGTGCTCTTCCTCGCTGACGAAATTCAGACCGGCCTGGGCCGCACCGGAGCCTGGTTTGCCTGTCATCACGAGATGGTCACCCCCGACATCTACATCCTGGGCAAGGCCCTTTCGGGCGGTGTGTATCCCGTGTCAGCGGTGGTGGGCCGTCGGGACGTGATGGAGGTCTTTACACCCGGCAGCCATGGCAGCACCTACGGCGGCAATCCGTTGGGCTGCGCCGTGGCCCGCGCCGCTCTGCGCGTGCTGGAAGAAGAGCAGTTGATTGAGCGGTCAGCGTCCCTCGGCGCCGAACTGCTGGAGATGTTGAAGCCCTTGGAGGGCGGCTTGGTCCGGGAAGTTCGTGGTCGCGGACTGCTGATTGGCATTGAGCTGCGCGAGCAGGCCCGGCCCTACTGCGAGCAACTCATGCGTCTGGGTCTTCTGTGCAAAGAGACTCACGACTTCGTCATCCGCATCGCGCCACCGCTGGTTACCGCGCGCGAAGACCTGCAGTGGATGGCTTCGCACTTGGCGGCGGTGTTGCGTTAACCCACTGCCAAGCGCGGCTTAGCTGCCCTCCAGCACATGCAGCAGATGATGCGCGAAGGCGCGATTGTCGCACTGCAGGTAGTGCAAGGCCCCACCCATGCGGGCAAAACTCTTGTTGAAGCGCAGGTAATAGGCCGGGTTGCTTTTTGGGGGCTCGCCCTGTGTCCAATCCCAGCCGCCGCCATCCTGCAGGTCCACCACGTACAGGCTGAGGCCGCGCACGATGTGCCTTCCCGCGCCCAGCCGCAGATTGTTCACACAGCTTAGGCTCTTCTCAAACACCTGCGGGGCCATGATCGCGGAGCCCACCGATAGCAGCACCCCACCCTCCAGCGTCTCCACTGAGTTGCCAAACAGCCGGAAATCCATCTCCGCCGCGCGACCGATCACCGCGCCGTTGAACATCGGGTGGTTGGCAATGATGTCGTAGCCAATCCCCGGATGCACCGTACACGGCACGCCCAACCGATAGGCTGTGGCCAGGATGGAGGCCTGCTTCCAGCGATGGTTGACAGCGTACCGCCCCTCGGGGACCGCATGCGTTTCCATGGCACGCAGCAGGTCCGCTCGGGCCGCGGTGAGGGGATTGGCGGGGTCCTGTGCGATGGCCGCGCGCAGTTCGTTCGCGGCGGGTAGGTCCACTCCATCCTCATGGATGAAGCGGCCCAACGACACGCCGTAGCCATCCCCGTGCAGCGCCCCGGCCATCATCGCCACATGGAGGTTGCGGCCCGTCTCGTCCCAGGCGCCAAAGCTGCCCGTGGCCACGTTCTCGCGCACGCTTTCCGTTGAGCGCCCCAGCCACGCATACTCCCAATCATGGATGGTTCCCGCCCCATTGGTCGCCAGGTGGGTAAGCCAGCCGCGCTCCATCAAGCGGGCCAGAATCAGTGGCGCCCCATTGCGCAGCAAGTGCGCCCCATACATCAGAATGACGCCTGCTCCCCGCTCGCGCGCTGCCCGCACGGCGACGGCGCAGGAGCGAATCGACTCCATCAGCGCTGCATCGATGGGCGGCGGCGGCAAGGCAGGGTCAATCAATACGGCGTGAACGTCAGTCAGGCTCTTGCGCTGTTCCAAGGGGAACACGCGCAGTCGCCGCCAGGGGAGACTCGGGAGTTTCATGGGTAAGTGGGAAGCGGCGCTTCGCGCGCAACCAACATTCAGTGTACCGGGCCGATGGGAGCTTGCCTCAGCGCCTCCATTGTGACCCAATAAAGGCAGCA
>JALOKO010000163.1 GCA_025456495.1 Bryobacterales bacterium
TGGGTGCGGACCCTGGTGGCCAGCAGGCTTTGGTGTGCGTCGCGAAAGGTGGTGTCGGTAAGCAGCAGGCGCTTCTGCTTGCGCACCCAGGCCGCGAAACCATCAGGGCCTAGCTGCAGCAGCAACTGGCGTGTACCTTCGGGAACGGGTCCCGCGTTGTGGGCAGGAACGGGCGCCGTGCTGAAGGCATCGGGGGCAGGACGGCCGGCCACCTGGGGATTGCCGTTGACGGTGACTTCCCCAAGATACGTAAGCAGCTTGGTGGCGCGGTCACGGCGGGGGCTAAATTTGAAGAGTTCCGGATGCTGTTCAATGAAACCAGTCGTGGCCTCGCCGGCGGCGAAGACCGGGTGGTTGATGACGTTTTCCAGGAAGGGGATATTGGTCTTCACGCCACGGATGCGGAACTCACGCAAGGCGCGGTCCATGCGCTCTCGGGCCTGGGTGAAGTCTCGACCCCAGGCGGTGGTCTTCACCAGAAGAGAGTCATAGAAGGGGGTGATGACGGCGCCGCTATACGCCGTGCCTCCATCCAAGCGGATACCAAACCCGGCGGGGGAGCGGTAGGTATTCAGCTTGCCGTAGTCGGGGAGGAACTGGTTGCTGGGATCTTCGGTGGTGATGCGGCACTGGATGGAGACGCCACGGAGAGAGACATCACCCTGCGACGGGATGCGGATGGCGTCACCATCCAGACGCTGACCTTGGGCAACGAGAATCTGGCTGCGGACGATGTCGATTCCCGTCACCATTTCCGTGACGGTATGCTCCACCTGAATGCGGGGGTTCACTTCGATGAAGAAGAACTCGTTGGTGTCGGCGTCGACCAGGAACTCGACGGTGCCGGCGTTGACGTAACCGGCGTGGCGAGCAAGTTGGACCGCAGCGTCGCAGATGCGGACGCGTAGTTCGTCGGGGATGGTGATGGCCGGGGCCACCTCTACCACTTTCTGGTGGCGGCGCTGAACGCTACAATCGCGCTCAAAGAGGTGGATGACGTTGCCATGCTTGTCGGCGAGGATTTGCACCTCAATGTGGCGGGCGCGTCGGATGTAGCGCTCCAGAAAGACCGCCCCATTTCCGAAGGCGGCCAGCGCTTCGGCCGAGGCTTCCCTTAGGCGGGGGCCGAGATCCTTGGGATCGAGAACGACTCGCATGCCGCGACCGCCGCCGCCAAAGGCAGCCTTGACGATAAGAGGCAGGCCGATCTTGCGGCCGATGGCCTCAGCTTCATCCACTTTGGTGATGGGCGACTCGGTGCCGGGGATGATGGGAAGGCCAGCAGCCTGCGCAAGGTTGCGGGCAGCGGTCTTGTCGCCCAGCAGTTCCATGAGGCGGGCGTCGGGCCCCACAAAGGTGACTCCGGCGCGGGCGCAAGCGCGGGGAAGGTCCGGGTTCTCCGACAGGAAGCCATAACCGGGGTGGATGAAGTCGACGCCTTTTTCGGCGGCCATGCTGACGATGCCATCGACATCAAGGTATGCCTGCACAGGCCCCTTGCCCTCGCCCACCAGGTAGGCTTCGTCGGCCTTGAAGCGATGCAGGGCAAGGCGGTCTTCCTTTGAGAAGACGGCGACGGTGCGCATTCCAAGTTCGTTCGCGGCACGGAGAATGCGGACGGCGATTTCGCCACGGTTGAGAGCAAGCAGTTTTTTCATAGCAGACAAAGGGCTCTCTGTATGATCGCAAACTCTCGCGGAACAAAGTCCGGCAAGGTTTCGTAGGCTACATTGGAAGATCGAAGGCAGGCGTGCCATCCGCGCACAGCGCGCCTGGGACCTGGAGGACACGATGAGCATCATCACCCGGCGATTTTGGATGGTTGTCTACACGGCGTTACTGGCGACGCTGCTGGCCGGTTGCAATATCGACGACTGGCAGGGTATTGGGAAGGAACAGGAAGATTTCTCCTACAGTCATTCGCTGCGGGAAGGCGGCACGATTGATGTCTACACACGTAACGGCAGCGTGGAAGTGCTGGGCTGGGAGAAGGACACCGTGGAAATCACCGGCGCCAAGTACGCACGAACGCGGGAAGGACTGGCCCAGGTTGAGGTGAAGGTGGATGCACAGGCCGACCGGCTTTCGATCAAGACCGTGTTCCCGTCGCCGGTGCGGAATGGAGCGGGGGCGCGATTTGTCATCCGGGCGCCACGCAGTGCGCGGGTGACGCTGGTGAATGCGTCCAATGGAGCCATCCGAATTGAGGACACAGCGCGAGTAGAGAAACTGGAAACGTCGAACGGATCAATCACGGTGAACCAGAGCAAGGGTCCTCTCGTCGTGCGATTGTGGCGGACACATCCAATGGCAGCATTCGCGCGACAGTGGAAGCGCCGCCGCCGGGGGCCGAGCTTCGCTTCGACAGCAGTAACGGCAGTATCGAGGTGACGATGAAGCGCTTCGAGGGCAACACGCTGGTGTTAGATTCGTCGAATGGCTCAGTGACGTTGCGGTTGCCCGAGGGGACGAACGCGCAATTGGAGGCATCCACCAGCAACGGCAGCATCCAGACTGACCTACCGGTGGTGGCCAGCGGCGTCCTGAAGAAGACGGAACTGCGCGGGAGATTGGGCGAAGGTGGACCGCTAGTGAAGCTGTCGACGTCAAACAGTAACGTCCGCATTCTGCGCGAGTAGCAGAGCGGCGTGGCTGGCGCCGGAAGGGCGGCTACATCAGGTTGAGCGGGTCCACGTCCAGCACAACGGACGTGGCCTTCCATTGCATCTGGGCCGCGTATTCGCGGATGCTCAGGATAACCTTGCGCAACGCGGCGCGGCTGGCGGACTTCAGCAGAATCTGATAGCGGAACTCACTCTTGAGCTTCGGGACCGGGGCTTCAGCGGGTCCCATGACGCGCATCTGCGGCGGCGCCGGGTCCAATAGATGCTTCACTTCGGAGGCCATGCGCATGGCCTCCTCCTGCTTTTCATGGCGCAGCAGCACGTTGGCCAGAAAGGCGAAGGGCGGGTACCGCAACTGCTGGCGAAAGGCAAGCTCAGTTTCGTAGAAGACTTCGTAATCCTGTGAAGCGGCAAGGGTAACGGCGTAGTGATCCGGGTGCATGGTTTGCACCAGCACCTTGCCCGGAGTGAAGCCGCGTCCGGCGCGCCCGGCCACCTGAGTGAGCAACTGGAAGGTGCGCTCAGCCGCACGGAAATCCGGCAGTGAGAGAGCGGCATCGGCAGTGACGACGCAGACCAGGGTGACGTTGGGCATGTCGTGTCCCTTGGCGATCATCTGGGTCCCGACCAGGATGTCGTAAGCCCCTTCACGGAAGCCCTCGAGGATGGTTTCGTATCCGCGCTTGCCACCAACGGTATCGCGATCCATGCGGACAATCCGGGCAGTGGGGAAGTACTGGTGGAGGAAGTCCTCGATCTTCTCTGAGCCAGCGCCGACGAAGTGAAGATACTCACTGGCGCACTGGCTACAAACCTTGGGGACGGCCTCAGAGTAGCCGCAATAATGGCACAGCATGCGCTTGTGGCGGCGATGGTAGGTAAGCGTGAGGGCGCAATGCGGGCATCCGGCGGCGTGTCCACAGGCGCGGCAGACCACCTGGGTGGAAAAGCCACGGCGGTTGTGCAGCACCATCACCTGCTCCTGGCGGGCAAGGCGTTCGGTGACTTCGTCGGCCATGCGACGGGAGAAGGGATCCTTGCTGTGGGTTTCCAAAAACTCCTGACGCATGTCGATGATGTCCACATCAGGCAGGGGGCGGCCGCTGACACGCTCTGGCAATATCAGTCGCTGATACTTGCCTTGCTGGGCGTTATAGCGGGTTTCCAGGCTGGGGGTGGCGGATCCCAGGACGACGACGGCCCGGTGCATGCTGGCTCGATAGACGGCGACGTCACGGCCGTGATAGCGCGGGGTCTCCTCCTGCTTGTAGCTGCCGTCGTGTTCCTCATCGACGAGGATGAGGCCGAGGTTGGGCAGGGGTGCGTAGACGCCAGAGCGGGTGGCCACCACGACGTTGGCTTCGCCGGACTGCACGCGACGCCACTGGCTGGCGCGCTCAGAATCGTGGAAAGCCGAATGGAGAATCGCCACCTTGTCGCCGAAGCGATGATAGAAATGCCCGGCCATGGCGGGGGTGAGCGCAATTTCGGGCACCAGCATCAGAGCGTTGCGGCCCAGGGCGAGCGCGGCCTCAATCACGTGCATGTAGACTTCCGTTTTGCCGGAGCCGGTGACGCCCTGCAGCAGGTAGGGCCGGAACTCCCCTGCGTGCAGTGCGGCGGTAATGGCGTCCAGCGCCGCCTGCTGGTGAGGGTTCAGCGGATGGCGCTCGCCAGAGCTGAGTCCGCCGTGAATGGTGGGGCGGGGGCGCGTGCGCAGCAATCCTTTGCGGGCCAGGGCGCGGGCGGCGCTAGAGGCGTTGCGGACGACGGCTTCCAGTTCATTCAACGGGTGCTCGCCAGGATGGAGGGCGACGAAGGACAGCAACTCCCGCTCCGCCTTCGGAAGCTTGCGGCCGTCGAGTTCCAGCGGTGGGGGAGGATCAATGCCCTCCACCAGCAGGCGTTCGGAGGAGGCGCGGAGGGGGTCCTTCTGCGTCTGGAATTCCTCGCGTTCGACGAGGCCTTTCTTCAGCAACCGCGCCAGAATCGCCGACGCCCCCGGCACCCGTTGCTTCAGCCAGGTTTCGCTTTGGGGGCGCTCGTCCAGGTAGCGCAGGATCTGTTCCGGCGGGCCTTCCGTGGAGAGTCCAAGAACAGCCTGTCGGATGAGATCGCGGCCATCCTGCGTGAGGGTGTAGACGATGCTCTTGCGAGCCTCGCCAGTGAGTGGCGCCATGCCGCGCAGAACTTCGCCCAAAGGTGCGCAGTAGTATTCGCTCACCCACGCAGCAAGGGCCATCATCTCGGCGTCGAAGACAGGCGACTCATCCACCAGGCGCAGCACCTCCTTGCACTCGCCCACAGGACGTTGCTGGTGTACCGCGACAATGACGCCCAGCAGCTTGCGGCGCGCGAAGGGCGCAATGACACGACATCCGGGTTGAGCGCGGTGACGCAGGGAAAGGGGCAGGGCGTAGGTAAAGTTACGGTCCAGCGGGACGGGCAGGCTGAGGTCACAGTAGTGGGGCAGGTCGGGCTGCATGAATTGCTGTTGGTGATGCGGGACGGGTGATTCCAGACTACGGTAACCTTCGGGCGCGCAGCGCAACCTTTCTCTTTGTACCGTGTTTCGGTACCCAAAAGGAGAGACTGAAGATGCTTCACAGGTTGTTGGCGTTCACCGGGGCCTTACTCTTGAGCACCGGGATGTTGTTCGCGGACGTGACCGGCAAGTACTCCGTCCAGATGGAGCGACCGGCCGGCATGGAAGGCCGCGGTGGCGGACCGGGCGGTGGGGGCCGCATGGGCGGCATGCAAACCACCTTCCACCTGAAGGAAGACGGCGGGAAGCTGACGGGCAAGGTGGAGATGGGCGCAGGTGAGCGCGCGCGCACGGCGGACATCACCAACGGAAAGATCGAGGGCGGAAAGTTCACTTTCGAGACCTCGATGGAAACGCAGATGGGCACGTTAACCATGATGTGGGAAGGCACGCTGGAAGGGGCCGAGTTGAAGGGTACCCGGTCGATAAAGAACGTTGATCGTCCCGCCCAGAACTTCACTGCCAAGAAGGCCGAATAGGATTCGCGAAGCAAGACGCGGGGCTGCCGTCGCCATGGGAATTCCAATGGAAACACCGGTGGGGAAGGCGGCCCTTTTCTTTGTTGTTGGGCGCGGGATTCCCGCGCTGTGTCCGCACTGGCAAACGCAGGCAGACATGGTAAGCGCGGTCGGAACCGATAGCCGAACGCAGAAATGGTAGGCCCTGTAGGATTTGAACCTACGACCAACGGATTATGAGTCCGCTGCTCTAACCGCTGAGCTAAGGGCCCTTCCATGGCCAGAGTAGCATGCGAGGGGGATGAGGATGCGGTGGGGTGGTTGCCCATAGTGCAGCTCAGCATACTTGCCCCTACACCGCCACTTGCACGGCTAGGGTTCCCTCACTGCCTGGCCATGTTCCCGCATCAACTGCTAGTCCGCTGCAACAGCCATTACTGCAAACACCTCTCGTGCTTTGCGGATCTCCGTAGCGATCTCGCTTTGGCCCTGGTCGATAAGGGATTCCAGGATGACGGGCGCATCCATCGGAATCTTTCCCCCGACACTGGCAAACGCCGACACCGCATTCACAGAGATTGGATCATGGCGACTGGCAGTGTTTACTTCGCTCATATGCACCTCCGCCAAACGGTGCGCAAACGCATCCAACAGCAAAGCGGCCTCCGTCATCGTTGGATCTACCTGCCGCGCGTGCCCGATATCAAAGCAAAAACGCGCTTCCAGAAGCACGTTGAAGTAGGGCTCCAACTCGTGAACGAAACGTCCAACGGGTTTCCGCTTATCCATGTTCTCGATCAGCAATCGGTCACCGAACTGCCTCCAACGCTCGGGAGTATAAATCACGTCCGGATGGACAACGATGGGAAGAGCCCTTGCCACAACAGGCTGAAGTAGCCGTAGGATCTTGTCCTCTTCGTCAGCGGAGAAACAACTCGGCGCATGCACTGAAGTGAAGCGGAAGCCACTCAGATCCAGTGCAGGGATGGCATCTACGAGCGGAGCAAGTTCGTTGGCGCGAAGGGCCGAGAGTTCAACCGCGTCGACACCCGCATCGCGCAGCATCCGTAGTGCCAGTTGAAAGTCGCCGCGCGCGAGCGCACCTGTTGAGAAGCCAAAACTCCGCATTAAAACAACCCGTAGTCCATGGTAAGTTTAGCCAGTCCTGCGTGTTTGCGCAGGAAGAGATCTACCAATCCGTTATGAAATGGGTGGCTAATCGCTTGGATCTCCTTCCATGACTCTGACTTCCTTAGCTGTTCATGGCTCGTTGCCAGCCCTAGTTCTACTCGCTTGGATGAATCGTCGAGAATCGCAAGAAACCGGTCGTAGCTATTAAATACCTGCCTAATGGTGTCAGCGTCCACCTCCAAGGTCAGGCAAAGCTTGGCAAGAATCTCCAGGGGAGTTAGCTTCAATTGCTCAGTCATGTAGGCGGTCAGCTTCGAGACCGACCTGGATTCCCGGAGTTCCCGCTGTGCGTCCTGCGCTTCAGGATCAAGTGCGCAAAGGAAAACCCGAGCTAAGCCAGAGGCAAAAATCAGCTTTCGAGACATGCGCAGTTTCGCGTTGCGAAGAGCCCATTTCCGGTTGCCATCAGCAGACTGTTTGTAAACAAAGTCAACGGTCACCGTGCGCCAGTAGCGAGTGATATCATTCAACAAAAAGCGTGGAATTCGCGGCTCGCCACTGCCATGGGTGAGTCCACGATCATCCAGAAGGTAGCGCTTGACAATCTGCCGTCGAACACGATCATAAGCCTCCTGATTCCCTATGGGACAAGACTCCAGCAAAAGCAAAACGCGTCGGGTGGTGTTTGAATTCAAATCATCCTCACCACCAATGTTGTGTACCAGGTCATGACTACCCACCATTCGACCAAATACCCCGCTCGCACCAGGCTCAGTAAACTCTCCGGCGATCAATGCATTCGCAATCTCGCCCTCTTGACGCTTGTGTTCCGGCACGGATTGTCCGTCAATCAGCAGTATCCAGTCCACATCACTCTGAGAGGTGCATTCTTCGCGCGCAATGGAGCCGAAAACCACTAGGCTGGTGTCTGGCGTGACATAGGATGTCACACAATCAGCCAGCCCTTGACGCTGCCTCGTGGTGATGGTCCGCGCCCGTTCCAGGGAAGGCCAGGACGCACTGACGCTTTCGCAAAGGTGTTGCACATACGAGGGACGAGCATTGTAGATCGTCATTGCAGTAACTCCATCGTACGACGGAAGCGGCAACATCAAGCGACCCCTCCAAGCGGCAGTGGCTGAGCGAAATCGACGGTAGCGATACCGCTTGCGGCGACGACCGCGACTATGCGCTGGCGTATCAAGGGAGGGAATACTTCGCGGCTTGATGGCGGCTGTACGGACACAGATGCCCCTAATGCATCGAAGCCTTCTCGGCCCCCAGGCCGGTGGTGGCGCGCACCAGCAGCTCGGTGTACTGGCGCTCGGCCTCGGGTTCGCGGCGAATCAGCGTGCCTAGGATGGCTGCCAGGAAGCCGATGGGGATGCTGGCGATGCCCGGGTTCTCCAGGGGAAACCAGGCGTCGGCGCCTTGGAAACTGGGGCTGAGCGCGATGAAGAGAATGCTGCTGAAGAGGCCCGCAGCCATGCCGGCCACCGCACCCGTCGTGTTGAATCGACGCCAGAACAGCGACAGCAGAATGACGGGCAGGTTGGCGGAAGCCGCCACGGCAAAGGCCAGCCCCACCAGGAAGGCGACGTTGGCTGTGGGGCCAATAAGGATGGCGACAAACACGCTGCCAAGTCCCAAACCCACGGCGGTGAGACGGGCTACGAAGACTTCCTCCTTGGGGGAAGTGGGCTTGCCGGCGCGAAGAACGTTGCTGTAGAAATCGTGGGCGACAGAGGTGGAGGCGCTGATGGTGAGTCCCGCAACCACGGCGAGGATGGTGGCAAAGGTAACCGCGGCGATGAAGGCGAGGAAGAGGTCGCCACCCAGGGCGGCAGCCAGCAGCGGGGCGCTCATATTCACGCCACCGTTGGCGGCAATGGTATCGCGGCCCACCAGCAGTGCGGCGCCGAAACCCAGAAAGGTCGTCAGGACGTAAAAGAAGCCAATGATGGCCATCGCCCAGACCACGCTAACGCGGGCGGTGGGGGCGTCAGGGACGGTGTAGAAGCGGACCAGGATGTGAGGCAAGCCAGCCGTACCCAGGATGAGGGCCAGCGAGAGTGAGATGAGATTGAGCGGTCCATACGGCGGCTTGTAGTAGTGGCCGGGCTGCAGGAAGTCGCGGGTGACCGTCGCGCCGTTTTCGGTGTAGGTAACCTGGGTGGCCGCGGTAAAGAAGGCGTCGAGACTAAAGCCGAAATCAGCCAGCACCAGCAGCGATAGCAGGATGACTCCGGCCATCAGCAGGACCGCCTTGACAATCTGCACCCAGGTGGTTGCCAGCATGCCGCCGAAGACGACGTAGACAATCATCAGCAGGCCCACGGAGATGACGGACATGCGGAAGTCAATCCCCGTTTCCTTCATCAGGAGGCTTACCATGGCGCCCGCGCCTACCATTTGGGCAATCATGTAAAGCCCGCTGATGGTAAGGGTGCTCAAGGAAGCCATGGCGCGCACCGGACGTGGGCGCAGACGGTAAGCCAGCACGTCAGCAATGGTGTACTTGCCGGAATTGCGCAGCGGTTCCGCAACGATCAGCAGCACAGTCAGGTAGGCCACCAGAAAACCCACGGAGTACATGAAGCCGTCGTAGCCGTAGAAGGCAATGAGTCCAGTGATGCCCAGAAAGCTGGCGGCGCTCATGTAATCGCCCGCAACGGCGAGGCCGTTCTGCCAGGCCGTGATGTTGCGGCCGGCAGCAAAGAAGCTGATGGCTCCGGTGGAGCGTCGGGACGCCCAGGCCGTGATGCCGAGGGTGGCGACGACAAAGGCAAGCGTCATGAGGATGGCGGTCATTTTCCGTGGGCCTCCGTCCGTGCATCGTCAGCAGTGAGCGCCTTGGCGGGCGATGGACCGGGGACATGGCGGGCGAGAATGGTGGCGGCATCTCGATCAAACTTCGCGGCGGCGCGAAGGTAGGCTGCGGCCAACAGCCAGGTCATGGGGAACTGGGTAAGCGCAAAGAGGTAAGCCAGGCTGAAGGGTCCCATCACTTTGCGGGCCATGAGTTGGGGCCAGAATCCGGTGAGGATGGGCAGCGCGAAATAGTACACCAGGAAGAAGAGGGTGGCGGCGACAATGAAGCGCGTGCGGGCACGCAGCAGGGCGCGGAAGTCGTCCCCATCGGCGATGCGCTGCCAGGGCGATGGGGACCCGGGATGGGCGTCCTGTGGTGCGGTGCGTGCAGGTTCCATAGTTACCGTAGCGCCCGGCGGGCGGGCGGT
>JALOKO010000582.1 GCA_025456495.1 Bryobacterales bacterium
TTGGACTCCAAGGCCCTGAATGCAACTCCGATGTACGACATTTACGCGCAGATTGTGTACGCCTTCAAGGCCAGCAACGTCCGCGACGTGATGGTGCATGGCCAGCTACTGGTACGCAATGGGGAGTTGATTTACGAGGACACAGACCTGCTTCGGCGCAAGGCTGGGGAATTCCGCCAGCGGGTCATCCAGTCATTGCGAAAGCCTTAGCAGATTGCCCGTGGCGACGCTGGTTCAGCTTTCCTCAGCTTTCCTCAGGCAGCCGCAAGGCCTTGGGAGCTACCCGGTTGTAGCTGCTGTGGACGAGCGCCCGCACTTCCTCCCAGTCCACCGGTTCCACCAGCCGCAGTCCCACCCAACCCGCATTACCAATATAGGGTGACTTGAAGAAACGGGCATCGCGCAGAAACAGGTCCAGGTTTTCCTTGCCCACCTTCACCACCAACGCGGGAGTCTCCTCATGGCTGGTAAAGCAGCAGAACATTTTGGCGCGCACGCGAAACCACGGGTCGCCGAAGGGCATTGTTTCATCGGTTTCCGCCAGAGCAACCGCAAGGGCGCGGACTCGAACCAGCAGAGCCTCATCCATGCCTTGATTCTGGCATGGTTTGCGCGAAAGCACAGCGTGGCATCTTAACGCTGGTAGTTCGAGACCGGTCGCTGAGACCCATGGAATGCCAGATCCAGATGGAATGCCAGATCCAGATGGAATTTCAGAGCCCCGTGGGACTGCTACCGGACGTGGCGGGTCTTGCGGTGGCCGTACTTCGGGGCTATCCAGAACAATAGGTGGATAGGTCCGTGTTGGGATCCAGAAATGGACGTTGATGACAGACTTAGCCGACTACTAACGGCGTTTACCAATTGGCGTGCGGACCGGAATCGCCAACCGCATGAAGCTGAGGCACATAGCTTTCGCGATCCGCAACATTTTTACCAGATTCCGTTTATGGAACAGATAAAACTTTTGAACTCTCTACTGTCTATATTGTCTGTTAGGCTGAAACTAGCGGCAGTCACAAACTGCCGGATTGGGGATCGAACATGAGTAAGAAAAAACAAGCAGAAGCCAGTGTCGGAACCACCGCTGGCGCGAAGGCGCCGAAGGTAGAGAAGGGCGCAAAGGTGAAGGTAGCCGCAACCGTGGCCACCCAGAAGAAGGCCCGCGCGAAAAAGAGCGCGGCTACCGAGGCAGCGGAAACGGCGCCGCCGGAAGCCATCGCCGCCGCGCCTGCGCCCGCCGCGAAGACGAAGGCGGCCAGTGAGAAAACCAAGGCCGCACCCGGCAAGTCAAAGGCAGTGAAGGCGAAGGGCCAGCCCGCGCCCGAGGTAATTGAAGCGCCCTCTTTGCAGCCCGCCACCAGCACCGCCCCCGCTGTGAATGGCGCAGCGAAGCCCAGCCTCCCGCCGATTTCACCCGATGAAATCGCTCGCTTGGCCTATTCCTTCGCCGAAGCCCGTGGATTCGTGGGGGGCTCCCCGGAAGCAGACTGGCTTCGCGCTGAAGCCGAGTTGCGCGGCATTCGTGGACTCTAGTTGGCGTCGCAGCCGTTTGGCCGTTAGCCTGCGTCTAGTGCCCCTGCGTCTAGTGCCCCTGCGTCAAGCGTAGCGCTGCCTCGGCCAGTTGCCACGCTGTCTGATACCGTTCAAGGTTGCACTGCGACGTCGGATCCGCGACAAAACGGAGTTTCTCGGCCACCAGGCGGCTCTTCAGCGCAACGCAGTGTTCGGCTAAGCGCAACAGCGGCTCATCCCACGCGTCCGGAGACTCAGTGTGGCTGGCGTCGCCCATGCGATGCAGCAGCGCCTGTGCCTCCCGGACCCAGAATTGCGTTTCCGCTTCAGCCTCGTAGAGGTGGGGCGGCTTCTGGCCCATGGCATCGGCGGTTTCCTGGCCCGCAAACAACCCAGCCATCATGTGTGCCGCTTGCGCGAGCAACTGCAAACCTAGCGCGGCTTCGGCGTGGCCCCCGTCCGGCTCCGTCAGCAGGGGTGACACGGGAAAACGAGCTTGCTCCAGACTGTCAATACGATGCTCCAGGACGCGGTCAGGCGCGAGGTTCAGAAAGTGCAGGCTCTGGCGTACGTTCACTTCCAAAGCCTTGCGGGGCAGGAAGCCGATGAGTTCGCTGCCAATCACCTCCACGCCGCGCTTGAGGGCTTCCTCCGCGATCACATCAAACACTGGCTGCATGGGGGTTTCCTCAAAGTCGAGGAGGTTCATCGAGACCTGCGTGATGCCTCGGCTGGGCAATTCCAACCCCAGCGCCTTCACGAACGGGAAGCCACCGGAGGACTGCCGGATGAGAGCGGCGATCTCGCGCGCGACGGCCACGTCGCTGGTCTTCAGCAGCACGTTCCAGGCCACGAGAAACTTGCGCGCACCCACGGCGACAGCCCCTGCGGAGGGGTGTAGAAGTGGGCCACCGATGTCGGGATGTCTCGTGGGGTCCATGGCCACCTCGGCGGCCAGGCCCTCGAAGTTGCCGCGGCGCACATCGGCCAGGTTGCGTCGGTCTTCGCGCAGCGCGGCCGCTTCATAGAGGTAGCACGGAATGCCGCAGCGCTCCCAGATCTGTTGGGCAGCCTGGCGGGCAAGCGTCGCGCATTCGGCCAGTGACACGTTTTGCACAGGGATGAAGGGAAGCACATCCAGTGCGCCGATGCGCGGGTGAACACCCTGATGCCGGCGTAGATCAATCCGCTCGCGAGCCACCAGGGCGCTGCGCACCGCCGCCTCCACCACGGCCTCAGGGCTGCCCGCGTAGGTGATGACGGCGCGGTGATGGTCAGCGTCCTGTTCCGCACCCAGCAGCAACACCCCGGGCACCGCGCGAATCGCGGCGGCAATCTGGTGCAGCACTTCCGGATCGCGCCCTTCTGAGAAGTTGGGAACGCACTCGACGATGCGACGAAGCATCTCCTGATTATCCATCGGGGTGGCGCTTGGGGGCCGCGAAGCATGTCCGGGCAGTCAATGCGGAAGCCGGGCGGGCCGCCAAAGCCGCGCGTCAAGGGAAATTTCTGTGCCGCCGGCCCCTGCGAAGCGCTGCCGGCGAGTCGGGTGTCCGATACTGGAAAGGTATGGGATTTGCAACCGTAGAGGAAGCCATCGCCGCGTTTCGCGACGGCCAGATGGTGGTGATTGTGGACGACGCGGACCGCGAAAACGAGGGCGACCTATGCTGCGCGGCACAGCACGTCACCCCAGCCATCATCAATTTCATGGCCATGCATGGACGTGGGCTGATTTGCGTCACGCTCACGGAACAGCGCTGTGACCAACTGCAGTTGCCGCTCATCACGCCCCGCAACAGTTCGCGTTTCGGCACCGCCTTCTGCGAACCCATCGATGCCGCCAAGGGCATCACCACCGGCATTTCAGCAGCCGAACGCGCCCATACCATTCAAGTGGCGGTGGACCCGGCCAGCCGTCCCGACGATCTCGCCCGCCCTGGCCACATGTTCCCGCTCCGCGCCCGCAACGGTGGCG
>JALOKO010000164.1 GCA_025456495.1 Bryobacterales bacterium
CGGGTTGGTAGCCGAGGCGGAAAGGGAAAGCCTGCAGCAATCGATGCGGCTTCCGGCGGATGGCGAGGAAGCGCGGGCGGTGGTTGCGCGGGCGCGTCGCGGAGAGGCGCGCATTGAGACCAAGCGATTCGAAACCAAGCGGATGGCGGCGCCGGGCCTGTATGATCTGGCTGAGTTGCAGCGCCATGCCAACCGCCTGTACGGCTACAGCGCGCAGCAGACCCTGGATATCGCACAGGCGCTGTACGAGCGGCACAAGTTGCTCAGCTATCCGCGTACGGACAGCAGGCACTTGTCGAAGACCGTGGCGGAGACGCTGCCGCGGGTGGTGGCCGCCATCGCGCCGGGCTACACGGGCCTGCTTGCCGAGGGCACGGGCGAACGGGCGCTGGGCAGCCGCTATGTGGACGACGCCAAGGTAGGGGACCACCACGCAATTATTCCTACGCCTGCCTCGCCGGCGCGCGCCAACCTGTCCGAAGAGGAGCGCCGCCTCTACGATCTGGTGTGCCGTCGCCTGCTGATGGCTTGGCATGCGGACTTCCTCACCGATGTCACGACGGTGGTGACCGTAATCCGCAACGGCGACATCCAGGACCACTACCATTCCAGTGGCACCCTCATCCGGCAGGCGGGATGGAAGGTGCTGGACATCCAGACCGAAGCGAAGAAGAAGCGGGGCGCGAAGGCGAAGCCTGCGGAATCCGGGGACGAAAGCAAGGGCAACGGCGACCCCGTGGAGGGCGAGGGACAGACCCTACCGCCAAACCTGGAGGAAGGCCAGTTGCAGGATGTGCTGGACGCGGAGGCAATCTCGAAAAAGACCCGTCCCCCGAAGCGCCTGACCGAGGCTACGCTGTTGACCGCAATGCAGACCGCGGGCAAGACCCTGGACGAGAAGGAGCTTTCCGATGCGATGAAGGATAGCGGGCTGGGTACCCCAGCCACGCGCGCATCCATCATTGAGGTGCTGTTGAAGCGCGGATTCATGGAACGGCAGGGGAAGGCGCTTGCGGCGACGGATAAGGGCATTCGGCTGATCGAGGCGGTACACCCTGAGGTGAAGAGTCCCGCGATGACCGGGCAGTGGGAGGCGCGTCTGAAGCGGATTGAGCGCCGGGAGGCGGACCTTGAGCCGTTTTTGGGGGACATCGAACGGTATGTGACCGAGGTGGTGGCGAAGGTAAAAGGGGCGACTGTGAGTGGGGAAATGGCCAGCGCCCCTGCACCGCGCGCGACTGGCGCAACGGGATGGGCCAGGGGTGAATTGAAACAAGCGGGCGCGAGCAGCGACGACGGCGCGACGCAGGTGGGCACGACGGATGGCAACCCGGAGGCAGGGCAAGCGACGGCTTCAGCGGTTGCCCAAGTGGCGGCGGGGAAACCATTGGAGGACCTGCTGCATGAGGTGTTCGGATTCCGCGAATTCCGGCCCTACCAGCGCGAGGTGTGCCAGACGGTGGTGGATGGCAAAGACGTGTTGCTGGTGATGCCCACTGGCGCGGGGAAAAGCTTGTGCTACCAGCTTCCGGGCCTGGCGCTGGGCGGCACGACGCTGGTGATTAGCCCGCTGATTGCGCTGATGGAAGACCAGGTGGCGCAAATGCAGGCGCGCGGGATTGCGGTGGAACGCATCCATTCCGGGCGTGACCGCGCCGAGTCGCGGCAGGTTTGTCTGGACTACCTGAACGGCAAGCTGCAGTTCCTGTTCGTGGCGCCGGAGCGGCTGCGTGTTCCGGGCTTTCCAGAGATGCTGGCCAAGCGACGGCCGACGCTGATCGCGGTGGACGAGGCGCATTGCATTTCGCAGTGGGGCCACGATTTCCGGCCGGATTATCGTAGCTTCGGCCAGCATCTGCCGCATTTGAGACCGGCGCCGGTGATCGCGTTGACAGCAACCGCCACGCCCCAGGTGCAGGATGACATTGCGCGGCAGTTGGGATTGGCGCCGGAGGGGCGATTCATCCAGGGCTTCCGTCGGGAAAACATCGCGATTGAGGTGGTGCAGGCTCCGCCGGGCGAACGACTGCGGCTGGTGCGGGATCTGCTATCGGCGCCAGAGCGGCGCCCGGCGATTGTCTATGCGCCAACGCGCAGCAAGGCCAATGACCTGGCCCTGCAGTTGAAGGCGGAGTTCCCCTGCGACGCCTACCATGCCGGGATGGCCACCGATGCGCGGCAGCGGGTGCAGAGCCGCTTCCTGGATGGGCGGCTGGAGGTGATTGTGGCCACCATCGCTTTCGGGATGGGCATCGACAAGCCGAACGTGCGCAGTGTAATCCATACGGCGCTGCCTAGCAGCATGGAGGGCTACTACCAGGAGGTGGGGCGCGCCGGGCGTGACGGACTGCCCGCACGCGCGGTGCTGATGCACTCCTACGCAGACCGGCACACGCATGACTTCTTCTTTGAGCGGGACTATCCTCCGGTGGAGGTGCTGGAACGGATTCACGGGTTGTTGGGCGACGCGCCGGTGGCCAAGGAAGAACTGCGCGCGGCCAGCCGTTTGGCGGCCGAGGACTTTGACCGTGCGCTGGAGAAGCTATGGATCCACGGCGGGGCCAGCGTGGATTTCGCGGAGAACGTGTCGCGTGGACCCATGGAATGGCGTGAGCCCTACCAGGAGATCAAGCGCCAGAAGCATGCGCAACTGGAAATGATGCTGCGCTTTGCCGAGGAGAGCCATTGCCGCATGCGCAGTCTGGTGGCCCATTTTGGCGATACGCAAGGGGCGCGGCAGCCCTGCGGCATTTGCGATTTCTGCGACCCTCGGGCGGTGGAGGCGCAGGCGATGCGCGAGGCCACCACGGATGAGGAAACCCTGGGCCGCGCGGTGCTGGCCACCCTGCGAGGGCGCGACGGCCAAAGCGTGGGCAAACTGCACGAGCAGGTTTGCGGCGCGGGGCCATTACCTGCAGGGCGGCTGGACCGGGACGACTTCGACCTGCTGCTGAGGGCCATGGCAGAGGCGGGATGGTTGACGATGCGAGACGATACCTTTCAGGCGGACGGCCGGGAGATTCGTTTTCGGCGCGTGTCGCTGACGCATGAGGGCCGCACCGCGAAGCCCGGTGAGCCCCTGCAGTTGCTGTTGCGGGAGCGCATCGAACCCAGTAAGCGGGTACGGAAAGCATCCGTCTCGAAGAAGGGCAAGACGGCAAAGGCCGCCAAGTCATCGGCCCCCAGAAGCCGCGCGAAGACACAGTCTGCCCCTGCCCCGGCGGAGGGAAGTCCCCTACTGGCGGAGGCGCTGCGAGCCTGGCGATTGGCGGAAGCGAAGAAGCGCGGCGTTCCAGCCTTCCGGATCTTTTCTGACAAAGCGTTGGAGGGGCTTGTGCTGGCGCGGCCTACCAGCGAGGACGATTTGTTTCTGGTGGCGGGGCTGGGGCCGGCATTCGTCCGGAGGCATGGCGCGGCGCTGCTGCGGGTGTTGGGGAAAGCGTAACGCGAGGGGATTCGCGGAAGCGATTGCGGGCGCGCCGCGAAGCTAGCGTGGGTTTGGGGTGGGGCTGGACTTGCCGAAGGACTCAATCTGCTTCATGAGCTTGTCGGCTGCTTCCAGGGCTTGCTCAGCCTCGCCGAGCTCCTCATGGGCCAGGCGCAGGTTCTGTGACTTGACGGCAGCCTCGGCGGCGGCGAGGCTATCGGAGACCTTACGCAGGTGGTCGCCCAGCGGGCCAAGGCTGGCCTGGCGTTGATCCTGAGTCATGCCCTGGATGTAACGGGGAATGTCGCGGCGGCGCAGCCCCAGTGCATCCCGCTTTTCCGCCGCTTCCTGGTAGCGCTTGGCGATTGCCAGCAGGGCGTCGGCGCGCTCCAACGCCATAAAGCGGCGCCCTTCCCGGGCTTCGGGGCCTGAGCGGGCGATGTCAATGCCAGCGGCACGGAGGGCTTGATCCACTTCGCTGTAGGCCTGCCGGACTTCCGTCTCCCCTTCCGATGGTGGCCTGCCCCGCCGATCACGTGGGTTGTCATCCGCACGTTGGTTAGCCCCACTGGCAGGGGGGAGCGGCGCGTCCGGCGGCGGAGGGCCATCGCCGCGAAATCGTCCCTGGCTGACTTGGGATTCCGGCGCCTTGTCTGGTGTTGTCTGAAACAGCCGTGGCCCAAAGATGACGAGGATCGCGATTAAACCCACCGCCATGCCAGCCAATCCGACGAGATTCTCCCACTTGGATTTGGCAGGCGGCGCCGCTGGTTGATCCGCGAGGGGTGTGGGCGTGGCGGGCATGGTTTGCGTGGGGCTGTTGAGGTGCGGGTGGGCCGCCGCACCCAGGGTTACCGCCTGTGCGCGTTCGGTATAGGCTGTCTTGAAAATGGAGGAGTCCAGCCGGCCTTCAACGCCGCCCTGCAAGGCAAGAATCGCCTGTTGAAAGCTGGTTGCATCCTGGAAGCGATCCTCAGGACGTTTGGCAATGGCCTTCAGGATGATGTCGTTCAAGGCGTCGGGCAGCGCGGGATTGCGTTCCAAAGGCGGCAGCGGTGGCTGGTCAAGGTGGGCAGCCATCACGGTGTAGCCGCTGGAGCCTTCGAAGGGCCTGGACCCGGTGGCCATTTCGTAGAGCGTGATGCCCAGCGAATAAAGGTCAGCGCGATGGTCAGCATGTTCGCCGCGAATCTGCTCGGGCGACATGTAGTAGAGCGAGCCCAGGGTCATGCCGGTCATGGTCATGCCTTGGTCAGCCAGAGAACGGGCGATGCCGAAGTCCATCAACCGCACTTCATCCCCGGCGGTCACCATGATGTTCTGGGGCTTGATGTCGCGGTGGATGACGCCACGGGCATGCGCGTACCCAAGGGCGTCCAGCACCTGCCCGGTGTAGTGCAGGGCGTTCTTCGGGGGAAGGGGGCCACCCTTCAGGAGCGCGTCCACGGTGAGCCCATCGACGAACTCCATCACCATGATCAGCAGGCTGTCCACCCGCTGTGCGGTGCGCAACTCAGCGATGTGCGGGTGCTTGAGCGCGGCCGAAATCTTGATCTCGCGCAGAAAGCGGTCCTGCAGTTCGGGGCTGGCCTGGAGGCCGGAGGATAGCACCTTGATGGCTTCCACGCGATCTGACAAGACGTTGCGGACCTGGTACACCTCACCCATGCCACCGGCGCCAAGGAGGCGCAGGATTTCGTAGTCTCCGAGATGTTCACCTGGACGGAAAGGCATAGGGCTGCTGGAAACCGACGCAGCGGGAATCCAATCGCATTATCGCAAAGCGATGGGTCGAGCGCCCGCCTCGACCTGCGATACGCCGTGACCGGCGATATGCCTCGATCTGCGATACGCCGTGACCGGCGATATGCCTCGATCTGCGATACGCCGTGACCGGCGATGAACGGCTGAGGCAGGCGTTCACGTTTGCGGGTGAGTGGACGAAAGATCAGATACGGAAGAACTTCTCCAGCTTCTCAATCTCGCGTTCGGCGCCTTGCATATGCTGGTTGGCCTGGTCTAGGTTTCCGCGATCAAGGGCCGCTTCCGCCTGGTCCATCAGGTACTCCATGCGCTTCAAGGCGGCGCGCATATCGGCACGCAGGGAGACTCCCATGGAGGACTGCTCCTGGCTGAGTTTACGCGCGCTTTCCTGCACGGTGCCCGCGCGAATGCCAAGTTTGGAAATGAAGTCGCGGGCGGCCTCCAATTGCCGCGGGCTGGGTTCGCTGGGGGAGGGCGGCGCCGGGGGTTGCGCGTACTGTGCGAGCGCTTCCGGCCGTGGCTCGGGGGCGATGGTGGATGCCGCTGGCGGCTGCTGTAAGGATGCGCGCGGTCCCGCGTCTTCCACTGGCTGAGCCGGGGTAACGCGTGAGGGGGTGACAACGACGACGCCGTTCCGGCTTGTTGGCTTGCCGGGTACGGGACTGTAGCCCGTGAACTGCGATGAACCTGGTCCATCGAAGCCCTGCTGCCCTGGAGTCTCTGGCTGTGCGGTGGCAAGATCGCCATTGGCCGCCGACAGCGCGGACGCCTGCGAACTACCGGCAGCGTCGCGACTATCCGCGGAATCGGCCTCGCCCGCTGCCCGCTCTTGCGCTCGAGTGTCGAGCTCACGGCTGCTTGAGGCGTCACTGGTGCGCGATGAGGAGCCTGAGAACAGACTGCCGATGCGCTGAACCAGGCTGGGCTTTGTGCTGGCGAGCGCTGGATCCTCGGAAGCAAAGAACCAGCTTCCCGCGAACACCAGCACGACCGCGCCCAGTACGAACAGGGCGATGAGGGCAACCATCAGCAGGGCCAAGGCATTACCGGGCTTCCGGGGCTGAGCACTGGACATCGAAGCGGGTGCGGGTGTGGATTGTGGCGCGGCTGGAGCGATGTGCCCATGATGTGGCTGGGATGGCCCATGATGTGGCTGGGATGCACTGTACTGCGCTGGAGGCTGCTGGATTGGCGCGGGTTGCATCGGAGGTGGTTGGACGGGGAAGGGCTGCTGCGCGGACGGCGGCAAGGGAGATGCTGCCGGGGGCAGCGTGGCCTCAGCGCCAGGTGACGCTGGCGTTGGAGCCGCCATCGCCGGTGCTGTGGGAACTGGCGCTACAGCAGACGCGGATTGGCGTTCACTTGTGCGGCCCAGGATCTGCGTGGCGTCCTCGGGCGACAGCACGCTCAACAGATCCCGCCGAAACTCTGCTGCCGATTGGTAGCGGTGGCCGGGTTGTTTGGCCAGCGATCGTAGAATCACCGCGCTGAGTGCGGGCGGCACATGCGGCGCGATCTCAATGGGCGGTACGGGTTGCTTCTGCAGGTGCTCCGCCATGATGGCGTATCCGCTCTCGCCACCAAAGGGGCGCTTGCCGGTGGTGAGTTCGTAGAGGGTGATGCCCAGCGAATAGAGGTCGCCGCGGCCGTCCACATGCTCACCGCGAATCTGTTCGGGCGACATGTAGTAAAGCGAACCCATGGTGGTGCCGGCCACCGTAATCTGCTTATCTGTGGTTGCCTTGGCGATTCCGAAGTCCAGCAGCTTCACGCCGCCATTGTTCGCCAGCATGACGTTGGCGGGCTTGATGTCGCGGTGGACCACTCCGCGTGAGTGCGCGAACTCCAGCGCGTCCAGGACGCTGGCAGTGATGCGCACGGCTTCGGCGATCTGCAGGGAACCCTGCCGCAGGCGGGCGTCGAGGGTTTGCCCATCCACGAACTCCATCACCATCAGCAGCATGTCGCCACTTTGGAAGGCGGTGCGGAGGCCCGCAATCGCCGGGTGCTCCAGGCTGGCGCTGGTCTTGATCTCGCGCAGGAAGCGCTCCTTCAGGTCAGGGTGCTCCACCAGGTTGGGCAACAGCAGTTTGAGGGCTTCCACGCGATCAGAGATGGTGTTGCGAACCTTGTAGACACTGCCCATGCCCCCCGCTCCCAACACGCCCAGCACTTCGTAATCGCCAATCCGGTCGCCGGTCTTGAGTTGCATGAGTGGGTCCTCTACGGTGCAGGTGCTGTACGTGCAATGGCGTCGGCTACGGGGTCTTCACGACGTCGCCCACCTTGGGAGCGCCAGCGCCGACAAAGTTGCCCACAGCCGAGGCATCGTCCACCTCAGTGAGGGTGACCGAACCCACCGCTTCCGTAATGGCGCGGATGACCTTGCCGCTGGCGGGGTCGCGTACCTCGCGCACCTTGCGTTGGACAACCAGGCTATCGCCTACCTTCAAGCCACCACGCTTGCCCACGTTCAGGATCACACTCTTGCCGTCGACATCAGCGATTAGCCCTTCCACGCTGACGGTGCGGGTTGGCAGCACGTTGGCCTTTCCAGCCAGATCCGTGGCGAGGTTGTCCACCGCTTC
>JALOKO010000165.1 GCA_025456495.1 Bryobacterales bacterium
GATGGTATTGACCAGCGACAAGCTGGTTTTCACCATGGGCGAATACACGGGCAACATCCACCAAGCGGTCTTCCCGGAATAAGGTTGAGGACGGACTGCGCGGCGCACTCCATGCTTCGGCGTCCGAGCGGATCTAGCGGGTTTCGTCTTCGTCGGCTTCCTTGGGCTGTGGCGGACGACCGGTCTTGGTGCGCATCTCTGGTGGGAAGTAACGGCAGAGGTGAACCACCATCGCATCGCGATAAATGGTGGTGGTGAGGTAGCGCGGCTGAGGCTCTGCCTCCTCGGCTGCGATTCGCTGTCCAGCGAAGGCAAGCGCTTCGGCGAGGCTGACGCCACTCCGCCAAACAGGACGCTCCCCTGCCCGATGCAACTTCAACGCGTACTGCATGCGTCTGTATCCCCGCTTCCCCCGACGAGTTTCTGAATGTATTCCGATTCGGAAGCTTCGGGTAGCGTCGCAGGAAAGTGCGGCGGATTCGGGGCACGCCTCGCGTGCCTGTCAGCCGATGCGTCTTCGCCGCTTTCCTCTACACCGCAACCCGTTGTACACCCAGAGGTTACCGGTGTACAATCAAAGCTTAGTAGTGCCGAAAGGCTTCGCTGTCTCCAGCGCATGCGCGCGCAAGGTCTGAACGTTCCAGGATATCCACGATGAGCACTCGCCAGTACCGCGTTACCAAGACCCAGTCCACGTCCATTCCCGACGATCCGGAACGGAGCCGTTTTCGCTACATCACCGTAGCGGCTCGGCGTGCCCGGCAGTTGCAGGCCGGGGCGCGGCCCTACCTGTTGTCGGCTACCAGCAAAGCCACCGCGGTCGCGATGGAAGAGGTGCGCCGGGGTCTGGTGGAGTACGAAGTGCTGTCGGCGGAAGCGCTCGCCAGTATGGCCCAGTAGGGGCGGGGAACCTGCGTCCGTGGTAGGTGTTACCCTGGCGCCCACGTGCTGAAGGGGGCCAGCACGATCTTTTCCCGTCGGCCCCGTCGCCACGAAAGAGGAGTCCATGCGAGTTGCCTTGGGGGTTTCCGGTGGCATTGCCGCCTACAAAGCCGCTGAGCTTGCGCGCTTGTTGATGGAAGACGGGCACTCCGTGCAGTGCGTGTTGACCTCCTCGGCGCAGGAGTTCATTCGCCCCCTCACCTTTGCCGCGCTTACCGGACGCAAGGTAATCACTGACCTGTTCCATGCCAGCTCCGGCGAGGATGTGCTTGCCAGCGCGGTGGAGCACATTGCGGTGGCCCAGGAAAACGATGTGCTGCTGGTTGCCCCGGCTACGGCGGGCATTCTGGCCAAGTTCGCGCACGGACTTGCCGACGATTTTCTCAGCACACTGTATCTGGCGTTCGAGGGTCCGGTGGTTGTGGCGCCCGCGATGAATACAGCCATGTGGGGGCATGCGGCCACCCAGACGAATCTGGCGATGCTGGCAGCGCGTGGTCATGTGGTGGTGGATCCGGGCGTCGGGCACCTGGCCTGCGGGACCGTGGGGCCGGGGCGTCTGGCGGAACCGGCGATCATCGCCGCCGCCATCCAAGCCATCGCCCACCCCTTGCGTGACCTTGCCGGAGAGGTTTGCCTGATCACGGCCGGACCGACGCAGGAACCGTTGGATCCGGTCCGCTACCTGACCAACCGCTCCAGCGGCAAGATGGGATATGCGCTGGCTAGCGCCGCCCATGCCCGTGGCGCGCGGGTGATTCTGGTGAGCGGACCCGTGGACCTGCCCGCGCCGGAGGGTGTCGAGCGCGTCCGTGTGCGCACGGCCCAGGAAATGCGCGATGCGGTCATGCAGCGTCTTCCGGAATCCACCATCATCATCAAGGCCGCGGCGGTGGCGGACTTCCAGTTGGAGGAGGTTCCCCGGCAAAAGGTGAAGAAGACCTCAGCCCGATTCTCATTGGAACTGGTTCCCACGCCCGATATCCTGGCTGAGGTGGGTTCCATTCGCGGCGAGCGGTTGCTGGTTGGCTTTGCGGCCGAGACGCAGAACCTGGAGCAGGAGGCGCGTCGAAAGCTGGAGTCCAAGCGATGTGACATGGTGGTGGCGAACCTGGTGGGCGGCGAAGGCGTAGGCTTCGAAAGCGATGACAATGAGGTGCTGTTGGTAACCCGCCGCAATGGGTCAATCGCCGTGCCACGCGCCTCCAAGCTGGCGGTGTCGCACCGTATTCTGGAAGAGTGCCTGAAGCTGCGGTTGGTGGGCCAGCCCGCGTAAGGACCGGTGGTTTGACGACGCCCGGAAGTCGGCTTGGAAGCAATGACTCCCAACGAACTGATTCGCGAACTCGAATATCTGCGCGACCTGGGTTTGGACGGCATGTACCTGCCCGAAGGGGTGCAGACGTTGGTGGCGCTTGTGCAGGGCAAGTCGGGGGGTGTCCCGCGTGGGGGTGTCCCGCGTGGGGGTGTCGCGCGCGGGGGCGCCGCTGCAAGTCCGGTTGATGCGCTTGCCAAGCCGGTGACCGCCGGCGGACCCCAGCCGCAGGTCAGCCGTCCGGCGTCGGCCGCAGCGCCGCCCGCAGCGCCGCCCGCTCAGCCGCCCGCGACGCCGCCCGCGACGCCGCCCGCAGCGCCGCCCGTCACCGGTCCTGCCCGAGAGGGAGGGCTGACGTTGCCGCCGCTGCTTTCCTCGCAGTTGCTCTCGCCGTCACTCAAGACGATGTTGAGCGGAAGCCCTGGGAGCGCGACGCCGAACGCCAATCCGGGCGCCCTCACGCCATCGGCGTCCGCAGGCGGAGGAACGGCCCAGCCGCTGGATATGTATCACGCAATGGGACTGCAGCCTGAAGACGACAGCCTGGATCGCATTCGCCAGGACATTGGTGATTGCAAGCGATGCCGACTGTGTCAGGACCGTACCAACATCGTATTCGGCTCAGGCAATCTGCAGGCAAAGCTCGTGTTTGTGGGTGAAGGCCCCGGTGAGGATGAGGACCTTAGCGGGCTACCCTTTGTGGGCCGAGCGGGCCAACTGTTGACCCGGATGATCGAAGGCACCGCGGAGAAGGAAGGGATCCCGATCCTGCGTAAGGATGTCTACATCTGCAATGTGGTGAAGTGCCGTCCGCCCAAGAATCGAAAGCCGGAGGCCGACGAAATGGAGATCTGCGGCCAGTTTCTGTACCGGCAACTGGCGGTACTGCAACCGAAGGCGATTTGCGTGCTTGGCGCCACCGCCGCTCAGGCGCTGCTGAATACCAAGGAGAAGATGGGCGACATGCGGGGGCAGTGGCAGCGTTGGCGGGACATCCCCGTGATGGTTACCTATCACCCGTCGTTCCTATTGCGCGCCTACAGCCCGGACGCCAAGCGCCTGACCTGGGAAGACCTCAAGAAGGTGCTGCACTTTGTGTATGACGATCCGGCGAACCTCCCCGGATAGCCCTTGTCTCTGCTGGGGGGCTTCGCCTCTCGGGTAGGAGTGGCGCCGAATGGCCGTGGACAGCGCGCGATGGGCCAGCGAGCCCCCAACAATCAAACCTTGGATAGATGCCAGCCGCGCTAAGTTCTGCTGGGACGACGGGGGCAGGGCTGGGACGACGGGGGCCGGGCTGGGACGACGGGGGTCCTGTTGGGACGACGGCGGGGCTTGTTAAGATAACGGCAGGAAGTGTCCCCACTGCGTCTTCATCGTTGGATTAGTTGCTGGGCCAAGGTGCTGCCCGTTCTGACGTTGGCGTTTTGGGGATGCGCGCCCGCTCCGGAAAGCACGCCTGCGCTGGGCAGCGCCTATGTGGGTTCAATCCATCTGAAGGTGTATGCCGAGTTGGCGCCGCAGGCTGCCGTGACCGGTGAGCTTCCATTCGGCCAGCGGGTTGACCTGTTGCGCCGACGCCGCAACTTCTACCTGGTGCGGAACTCCGACGGGGTTGAGGGCTGGACACATCGCAGCGGTTTATTCAATGAACGTCAGGTGAGTGAGGTGAATGCGCTGGCGCGCCTGGCCGCGGAGAGTCCCGCGCAGGGGGAGGCGACAGTCTACTCGCCATTGAACGCGCACAACCATCCCAACCGCCTGGCCCCGTCCATCTTCCAGATTCAGGAGGGCGATGTAGTGAAGGTGATTGCGCATGAGCGCCATCCACGCGCGCCGTTCGACGCGGGTCCGCTGCTGGATGGGGCTTCCGGGCGTGCAAGCACGAGTCGCCCCAACACAGACCAGGAACCCGAAGAGGAGATCCAGCCCCCCACTCCGCCTCCGCCGCCGGAACCGCCCCCGGCCTGGATGAGGCTGTCGGGCTTGAGTGCGGAGCGCATCCTCCAACTGGAAGCGGAGGGCGTTGTGGATGAGCACCGATCCACGATTCCCCGTGCATCGGGCGACCTCTGGAGTTTGGTGCGCAACGCGGAGGGTCTGGCTGGATGGGCGTTGCACGCGCGACTGAGTCCGGCGATTCCAGAGCGGGTGCTGCAGTATGCCGAGGGCGCACGGGTGACCTCCTACTTTTCGTTGGGCCAGGCCAATAGCGCGGGTACCGCGCACCACTGGTTGTGGACCACCCTTTCCTCGAACGACGTGGCTTTCCCCTTCGACAGCTTTCGCGTCTTCACCTGGAACAACCGCCTGTCGCGCTACGAGACGGCGTTGATCCAGCGTGGCGTGGAGGGCTATCTTCCCGTGGAGGTCTCCCCACAAGAGGGTGGACTGGTGCGGTTCCGGATTGCAGTGCGGGAACGGCAGGGCATCCTTCATCGAAAGACCTACGAGCTGAACGGGTTGCGCGTCCGCCTGGTGCAAAGCGTACCCTGGCCAAATTTTGATCCGCTGAAGCAGCCACCCATCATGCAGCGCCTGCCCGAACCGGCCTTCGACGGCCGGCCCACTCCCATCCCGCAGTTGACCTTTTGGGATCGTGTCCTGCAGAGCCCGGGGCGGCTCTGGCGGAGCCTTGGCGGAAGCTGAGGCTCGCCTGCAAACGTAAATGGGATCACCAACTGTTCATGCCCGCGGCGGTCCTTCAGGGAGACTAACGTATACTGGCATTTGGGCCTCGCCTGGCGGGCTTGCCGAGTGCATCGGCGATCGCCCGGCGCAGGTCTGGGGCCATCTCTCAGGACGGTAATCATGTACAAGCTCGTACTCATTCGCCACGGCGAAAGCCAATGGAACAAAGAGAACCGCTTCACCGGGTGGAAGGATGTGGATCTCTCAGACAAGGGCCGCGAAGAAGCAGCCGAAGGTGGCCGCCAGTTGCTGGCCGATGGATTTACCTTCGATGTGGCCTACACATCCGTGCTGAAGCGGGCGATTCGCACCCTGTGGCTGGTGCTGGACCAGATGGACCTGATGTGGATTCCGGTACACCGCCGCTGGCGCCTGAACGAGCGCCATTACGGGGCGCTGCAGGGCCTGAACAAGGCCGAGACCGCCGCCGAGTATGGGGACGATCAGGTGAAGATCTGGCGCCGTTCTTACGATATTCCCCCGCCGGCGCTGGAATCCACTGACGAGCGCTATCCGGGCAATGATCCCCGCTATGCCGAACTCAGCGCGGACGAACTTCCCTTAACCGAGTGCCTGAAAGACACTGTCGCCCGCTTCCTTCCCCTGTGGCACGACGAAATTGCGCCGCTGGTGAAGAGCGGAAAGCGGGTGCTGGTAGCCGCACACGGCAACAGCCTGCGCGCGTTGGTGAAGTACCTGGACAATGTGTCCGACGAGGACATCGTCAACCTGAACATCCCTACGGGGATTCCGCTGGTATACGAGTTGGATGCGGATCTGAAACCCATCAAGAGCTACTACCTGGGCGACCCGGAGAAGGTTGCCGCGGCGGCGCAGGCTGTCGCCAACCAGGGCAAGAAGCAGTAGCCGGATGCAGGTCGTCCCTGGCCCGGCCGCGGGGGCGACCTGGTTTCCACTCCGGGGCAGCCGTTGAGCGCCTGCCCTGCGCCGTTGCGGAAGCGAGACCACCAGATTGTCATCTCCTGATTCACATCCCGCATCCCCCGCGTCACCTGCCGACGTCCCCCCGACGATTCCCGCGGGCTCCCTTCCGTTCATCAGTGTTGTCGTTCCGGTGATGAATGAGCGCGATACCGTGGCCCAGCTCACCAACCAAGTGCGCGAGCAATTGGCCGCGTATCCCCACGAAATTCTGTTCATCGACGATGGATCCACGGACGATACCTGGTCCGCGCTGGAACGCATCCACGTGCCTGGCGTGGTGAGGATGGTGAAGTTCCGTCGGAACTTCGGCAAGACAGCCGCGCTGAAGGCCGGCTTCCGCCTGGTGAAGGGCGACGTGATCTTCACCATGGATGGAGACCTGCAGGACGACCCACGGGAGATCCCCCGGTTTCTGGCGAAGTTGGACGAGGGCTTCGACCTGGTGTCGGGATGGAAGAAGCGGCGTCATGACCCTGCCTCAAAGGTGTTGCCGTCGCGCGTCTTCAATCGCGTGGTGAGTTGGACCACGGGGCTGGAGGTGCATGACGTGAACTGTGGCTTTAAGTGCTACCGTCGCGAAGTGGCGCAGGCCCTGCGTCTGCATGGGGAAATGCACCGGTTTCTTCCGGTGTTGGCCCACGCCCATGGGTTCCGCTTTGCGGAGATTGTGGTCACCCATCACAAGCGGCAGTTCGGACGCTCAAAGTACGGTTTTTTGCGTCTCTTCAAGGGATTCTTTGACCTGTTTACCGTGCTGCTGCTGACCAAATATGCTGACCGTCCAGCCCATGCGTTCGGGTTCCCGGCCACGGCGCTGCTGCTGCTGTCGCTGTTGCTGGGTCTGCTGTGCGCGGTGTTTGGCGGGAACCTGCTGATTGCCCTGGCCTGCGCCACCGTGTTTCTGGCGTCGTTCCTGGCCTTCCTGATCGGATGGATGGCCGAACTCATCGTCACCACCGGCGAGTTCCACAACGCCTTCTATTCCATTGAGAAGGTGCATGATTAGGGCGGCAGTGCGGCATTCGACAGTGCGGCATTGCAGGCGGCGGGATGCAGAGCGCAGGCAGGCCGGGCGAAGTGGCGCCATTCCCTCCAGGTTGGGAGCCCGCCGTTCATGATCCCCTGGCTAAAGAAGATCATCAAGGTTCTGCTCCCGCTGGCCATTCTCGGTTTTCTGGGCCAAAGCGTCTACAACAATTGGAGCCAGGTTCGAGACTATCCCTGGCGCTTCGACCTTCCATTGCTGGGGCTTGCGCTGTTGTTTGGCGCGTCATGGTTTTTTTTGCGCACCTGGATCTGGGCGCAACTGGTGCGCGAAATGCATCAGCAACTGCCTTATTGGCCAGCTTTCCGCGTGTTCATGGTGTCGGAGGTGGCGCGCTATGTGCCCGGAAAAATCTGGCAGTATGTCAGCCGGATCTACCTGGCGGAACACTATCGCATTCCACCCGCGCTGACGCTCACCAGCGCGGTGGTGGAACTGCTGCTGATGATGGTGGCTGCTGGCGGTATCGCCATGGCCAATGCCTCGCGCTTGCTCCCTCAGTTTGAGGAACAGTACCGGCCCCTGTTCCTGGTGGGATTGCTGGCCGCGCTGGCGCTGGTGCATCCACGTTCGCTGCAAACCTGGTCGCGTTTGCTGGCCCGCTTCCTACGCCAGGAGTGGGTGCCGTTTGATGTCCGCTATTCTCACCTCGTGCTTCTGCTGATGGCTAGCCTGCTCACCTGGGTGCTGGCCGGATTGGGATTTGCGTTCTTTGTGCAATCGCTGGTTCCTTCGGCCAGTGGGCGGATCGTCCAACTCATCACCATTTACGCGGCAAGCTGGCTGATTGGGCTACTGGCGATTCTGGTGCCGGC
>JALOKO010000166.1 GCA_025456495.1 Bryobacterales bacterium
CGAACTCAATGGCGGGGTGGGCGGCCGCAAGTGGTATCAGGGCCTGGAGGTGGGGATGGGCAACCGGACCACCCCCATCGCCAACCAGGCAATCACCGCGCCTGGAGGCACGAACCTGCAGTTACGCTTTTCCAAGGATGACCCCCCGCGAACAGTGGAGGAAGTGAAGGAACTGCTGAACGGGGTGTTCAACTTCAACCAGCGTTCAGCCACTGAGCAATACATTGAAAGCCTGCCGGAAGAGGTGAAACAGGCCATCGAGGAAAAGAAGGCCATCAACGGGATGGACCGGGACCAGGTAATCCTGGCCATGGGCAAACCCAAGCGCAAGGTGCGCGAGACCAAGGACGGCATCGAACTGGAGGACTGGATCTACGGCGAGCCTCCGGGCCGGATCGTCTTCATCACCTTTGACGGGGAGGAAGTGGTGGAGGTCCGCGAGGAATGGGCCGGTATGGGGCAAACCGCGCCGCGCGTGATCATTCCCCACTGAGAGGTCGGGCACGTTCGCCAGCGCTGCGGTTACGGATGAAAGACAAAAGAGTGCGCTATCCGATTCCGGGGTGACTTCCCCGCCTTCCCTTTGATATCATTGAAGTTTGGCCGCGCAGCCGCGAAGGCGGACCCCGAAATCAGCGGTCACTGGATATTGGAAGGAGCATTCTCTACATGGCCCTGAAAGTTGCAATCAATGGGTTCGGTCGCATCGGAAGAAACGTATTCCGCGCAGGCTACAAGAACCCGAATATCGAGTTTGTGGCCGCCAACGACCTGACGGACACCAAGACGCTGGCCCACCTGCTGAAGTACGACTCCATCCTGGGACCTCTGGATGCCGAAGTCACCGCCGCTCCTGACGGCGTGATTGTGGATGGCAAGCTGCTGCGGATCTTCGCCACCAAGGATCCCGCCGAGATCGAATTCCCGTCGGTGGGCGCGGAAGTGGTGGTGGAATCCACCGGTCGCTTCACCGATGGCCCTGTGGCCGCGAAGCACCTGCGCGGCTCGGTCAAGAAGGTCATCATCTCGGCCCCGGCCAAGGACGAAGACGTCACGATCGTGATGGGCGTGAACCACGATGTCTACGATGCCTCCAAGCATCACGTGATTTCCAACGCCTCCTGCACCACAAACTGCCTGGCGCCGTTCGCCAAGGTGCTGCACGACAACTTCACGATCATCGCTGGTTCGATGACCACCATCCACAGCTACACCAACGACCAGAACGTGTTGGATTTCCCGCACAAGGACCTGCGCCGCGCCCGCGCTGCCGCTGTCAACATGATTCCCACCTCCACTGGCGCCGCGAAGGCTATCGGCCTGGTGCTGCCTGCGTTGAAGGGAAAGATGGACGGCTTCGCGATGCGCGTCCCCACCCCCAATGTGTCGGTGGTTGACCTTGTCGCCACGGTGGAGAAGTCCACGACGGTCGCGGAAGTGAACAGCCTGCTGAAGGCGGCTTCGGAAGGCCCGCTGAAGGGAATCCTGGGCTATACCGAGGATCCCGTTGTGTCCACGGACATGCTGCGCAACCCCAACAGCTCCATCGTGGACGCCGACCTGACGAAGGTTCTGGGCGGCAACATGGTGAAGGTGCTGAGCTGGTACGACAACGAGTGGGGCTACTCCTGCCGCGTCGTCGACCTCGCGCTGTTCCTGCAGGAAAAGGGACTCTAGTTTCTGGAGCAGTGTGGCAAGGCGGGGGTGGATGCGATGGCGTCCATCCCCGCTTTCCATTTGCGGCCAAACGGGGGGTCCGTAAGGGGCGAGGTTCGCGCGCGCACCCGGGCGCGGCATGCGCGGGCTGACGTGTAGCCCATCATCGCCGTCACTCAGCGTCCCGGTGGGGCGGCCTCTGGCGCAGCTTCTGCTTCCGGTTTAGGACTGAGCTTTTCGACAACGTTCAGCTTCACAGGCTGCTCAATGTACATGGGGCTCTCTCCGGCCGTCAGAACCAGAAGCCCGTAGCGCCCGAAGGGCAGGTCTTTCCCCACCGCAAAGCGAATGGTGGTGTCCGTTTGCTCCTCCACCGTCAGTTCAATATCCTCGTTTCCCTTCGTCAGATAGAGGCCAGCGACCTGGGCCTTGGACAAGTGCTGGCCGGTTACGGTTACCTTGTCCCCCCGCAGAGCCTCCTGTTTATCCAGGCTGCGCAATACGGGCGTGGTTTGCGACAGGGCGCCCAACGCCGTCAGGCAGACCAGAGATGCCAGAGCGAACAGGTTTCCTAGAGCCATAGGCAGGCCTCCTTTTCCAAAGACCTCGCGCACTCGAGGTTGCCGTAAGGTCCGTTTGTGGAAGAACGGTCGGTGTCGCTATCCTAATGCGACTCTCCATGGAATTCAAGTGCTATTTCGGCGCAGCCTGGCCGGTGTTTGGATGGCCCGCGACGCGCGCGGACGCATCGACGGGTGCAGGCGGAGCCTCTACACCGGGGGCACGCGGATGGCCGGATTCGTGGCATGCTGAATGCAGACATGGGCTATGCACTCTGGATTGATGGGGATTTGGCGTGGGCAGAGGGCGCGCATGAGTATCGGGCCTGGGGATCGGCCGTCATCTCGGCGAACACCGGATTTCAATTGAAGGACTTCCGGCGGCACCCCGGAAAGCGCGAACGGCGTGGCCGGGCATTCGTGGGCCTGTTTCCATCGCTGGAGGAGGTGAACCACCACCTGCAACGCCGACGGCAGGGCGGCCTGCGCCGACGCAAGACCCACCTGCTGCCAGCCCATCTGCGCTAGGCCGTTCGGCGCGCGGGCGCACCCAGGCGGACGCGAAGCACTCTCTGGAACGCTTAGTCGGCGGCGCCCATGCTGGAAATGGGTGATTGCCTAAACGAAAACTCGCGGTCAACAGCAGGCCCCCGACGCATGGCGGTTTGGATTGCCTTCACCTCCTGATCGCGGAGATACTGCCATACGCGCGCTAGCTGGCGATGCGCCTCAGGGCTGAGGGCTTCGAAGTGAGACTCGATCACGTCGTCCACCACTTCACGCGCCGATTCGTACCAGAACTGCATATTCATCGGTACTTTCAGGATAGCTGATTTCGATTAGCCGTCAAGATCAAAAACGGGAATTTTTATATCGAATTATCCAAAGTAGTTAGCATGGTTAGCAACAAACCGATTAGGTACAAGTTTTCTGGGGAAAGGGGCGCCTCGTGGAGGACCGATGCCTCCCCCAGCACCCAAACCCCTAGTACCCGCTAGCCCGGCGTGGCGGACCCATTCCGGACCCAGGCCTTGCAGGAGCCTGAGAGGTTCCGGGCAATGCAACCGCGGCGACGCCGTGGGTCTACACCGTCGCAGCGGAATGCGCGGACGCCAGACGGACGGCCAGTTCCACGAAAGTTTTTACCGCTACACCCGTGGGACCCTTGGGCATATAGGGCTTGGCGGTCTCAAGCCAGGCCGTGCCCGCGATGTCGAGGTGCGCCCAGGGGGTATCCCCGGCAAACTCCTCAAGGAACTTCGCGGCGGTGCATGCGCCGCCCCAGCGACCGCCGATATTGGCGATGTCGGCGAAATCGCTCTTCAGGTACTCCTTGTATTCTGCATCCAGCGGCATGGGCCAGAAGCGCTCGCCGGCGGCTTTGGCCGCTTCCTGGATCTGTGCGCAGAAGGCGGGCTGATTGCAGAACAAACCCACATGCTCAAAGCCCAAGGCCACGGCGATGGCGCCGGTGAGGGTAGCCGCATCCACCAGGTGAGTGCAGCCCTGCTGCTTGGCGTAGGTGATGGCATCAGCCAGAATCAGCCGGCCTTCGGCGTCGGTGTTCAGCACCTCAATGGTCTTGCCAGACAGCGACTTCAGGATGTCGCCAGGACGCATGGCCTTGCCGCTGGGCATGTTCTCTACAATCGGGACGAACGCGGACACCCGAATGCTGGGCCGCAACGCGGCAATGGCCTGCATGGCGCCCATCACGGCCGCGCCGCCGGACATATCGTACTTCATCTTCTCCATGCCGTCGGCAGGCTTGATGGAGATGCCACCGGAATCGAAGGTGACCGCTTTCCCAACCAGTCCCAGATGGACGGAGGAGGTGGGCGCGTCCGGGTCATACACCATGTGCAGCAGGAAGGGCGGTTCCTCACTTCCCTGGGCGACGGCCAGCAGCGCCCCCATCCCGAGTTCCTCCAGGCGACTGCGGTAGAGCACGTCTACCTGGACGGCGGTTTCTCGCGCCAGCACCTTGGCGCGTTCCACCAGCTCGCGTGGGGGCAGCAGATTGCCGGGAAGATTCGAGAGGTTGCGGGAGTAGTTTTGCGCCTCTCCCAGGATTTGGCCTTTTTGGAGCGCGCCCTGCAACAAGGCCGCGCCGCCATCCATCGCAACCCGAAAGAGCGCGAAGATCTTGTCGTCCTTGTCCTGGGTCTTGAGGGAATGCACCTCAAAGTCACCCGTGAGCGCGCCGCCGGCAATCTCCGCGACGTTGGCCTCATTGGCCAGCAGGGGGTCCAGGTACAGCGTGGCGTCCATCAGCGACTTCTGCTTGAGCGCACGCACGGCGGCGGCGGCTACCTTGCCCAGGGTGGAAGGGTTCAGTTTTTCCCGATCACCGCATCCAACGAGCATCAGGCGAGGGGTGCGCAGGCCGTACACGCGATGCAGCAGCAGCACTTCCATGGGCTTGGCCTTGAACTCGCCCGTTCGGTATAGCTCGCAAACGAGGCCGCCGCTTACCCGATCCACTTCGTCCAGGCCACCGGAATACAGGTCATTCGAGCCGGGCTTCACCTCGAAGGCAGGCAGCACCAGCACTGCCCCTTGCACTTCGGCGGCCTTGGAGTCAATCAATTCGAGTTTCATGCGCGCTCCTCATTGCAAACCTTCAATCCAAACAATAGCGCAGGCCAGCGGGGCAGGGTAAGGATGAGCCCCGAGACGAGTACTGGCAGGCGCGGCGATGCCGATTGTGGCAGGCGCGGCGATGCCGACGACGACGGGATGGACTGGCCGCGGAAGCGCTTAGCGCAGCTTGCGCTCCTCCAGATACAGAATGAGGCCCTGTGGGTTGTCGGTGATGATGCTATCCACCCCCGCCTCCACCAGGGGCTGCCATTCGGCAGGCGAGTTGGCCGTCCAGGGAACCACCTTCAGCCCTGCTGCCTGGGCCTGCTTTACCTTTGCGGGGGTCACCAGGCGGAAGTGGGGGGAGACGATGGGTGCATCCCCGGCGCGCTTGGCGGTTTCCAGGAAGCTCTCGTCGCCTGTCCCCAGCAGCGCGGACCGGCGGAGTTCCGGGGCGAGTTTCTTCACTGCGTGCAGGGTGCGGAAATCGAAACTCTGCACGATTACGCGCGACTCCATCTTGTACTTGCGCACCAGGTCAACCAGCAGGCGGGAGAACTCTTCGGGTGAGGGGGTTAGCTCGGGCCTGCGAGGGTCAATCTTCGTCTCAATGTTGAAGTGGAAGCCCTTCACGGCGGCGAACTCCTGGAAGACCTCCTCTAAGGTAGGCATGCGGGTGCCGGGCACGGCCTGCTGCGCGGGGAAGGCGGGGTTGGGCGCCCAGCCACAGTCGTACTGCTTCAACTGGCTGAGCGTGAGTTCGCGGATCACCCGGGACATGCCATCCGGCCCTTTGCAAATCGCCGGATTCATGACAGGATCGTGTGACAGCACCAGGACGTTGTCGCGGGTGACGGACAAATCCATCTCCAGCACATCGGCGCCCATTTCGACGGCGTGGTGCATGGCGGGCAGCGTGTTCTCAGGAAGCACCCAGCGGGCGCCGCGATGACCCTCCACCAGAATCCGCTTTCCGGGGGGCTTGCCCTCCTGGGCGGGCAGCGTCAGCACCAGCAATGGGAGGACGGACAGCAAGAGAATCCAGGGCATACTGGCAGGGTAGCGCGATCGGGCTACGAACCGGTTACAGCTATCCGATGGCGAGGCCGCGGGAGCCTGCCGCGGGTTGGCGTTGCTACTCCCACTCAATGGTGCCGGGGGGCTTGTGCGTCAGGTCGTACAGGACGCAGGCGATCCCGGGCAGCGCCCGCAGCCGGGCACACAAGTCCTGGAGCAGCGCAACAGGCATTCCCACAGACTGCGCAGTCATTCCATCCACGGACTGGATAGGCCGCAGGACGACGGAATCGGGCGCCTCGGTGACGCCGAAGGGCGCGAGCACCACGGGGAACTGCCACACCTCATCTTCGAATCCGCTGTCGGCGCAGACTTGCCGCACCAGGGCGTCGGCTTCCCGTAGCAGGTGCAGGCGCTGGCGGGTGATGGTGGCTGGACGCACCGCGCAGTCCGTGGCGGAAATGCCCCCGGGCACCGGCTCCAGCACGACGCGGTTGAAGCGGTCGTTTGCGTTGATGAGTTCGGTGGCGCGCGTGTAGGCGGCTTCCCAGCCAGCGTGAGGCCAACCGGTGGGAAGATCCATCAGCAGGACGGGCTTGTAGCTGCGCGAATCGCCCTGCACCCCAACGGAATGAAGCGGCAACAGCCAGCCGCCGTCCATGCGTTCAACCTGGCCGGGTTCCGCGGCGCACAGGCAGCGAATCGCCAGGCCAGGGCCAGGGAAGGGATGCCGGTGCAGGAAGGCGGGCGGAATTCCCAACTGCGCCCCTACTTGGCGGACCTCGTCCTTGTAGAGGTTGTGCAAGGGTTCCACGATGCGGTTCTCGGCCATCAGCCGCTGGATGCCCTCCACGCGGTTGTGATGCGTCTTGATGAGATCTGCCTTTGCGGTCCCGCCGGATTCGATGGTGTCCGGGTAGATGGTGCCCTGGCCTAGAATCCACTCCTCGTCCAGGAAATGCTCAGTCTCCAGAATCCGGTTCTGCTCCTCCAGGAACTCCTGGCCGATGCGGTGTCGCTTGGTTTCGGGATCCACCACGCCATCCAGCTTCGCCAGGAAGTGGGATTCCGCTTCGGCGACGTGGATGGAATCGCCACCGCCGAGGGTACTGAAGAGGTCGCGGACGAACTGAGTTTCGCCCTTCCGCATCAGGCCCGTATCCACATAAATGCCCCGCACGCGGCGAGCGCCCAGGGCGCGCAAGGAGAGGGTGTAGGCCACCGTGGAATCCACGCCCCCGCTGATGAAGAAGAAGACCTTGCGGGTGCCCACGACGTGGCGGATCTCGTCTTCCAATTGCTCCACCACCTGGGAGGGGTCCCAGTCCGGCTGGCAGCCGGCGATGTCAAACAGGAAGTTGCGCAGGAGGCGGCTGCCGTCGTGGGTGTGGACCACCTCCGGATGGAACTGGACGCCATAGATGCGCCGGGCCTCGTCCGCGATGGCGGCGTAGGGGCAGGTATCAGTAATCGCCAGTCCGCGGAATCCGTCGGGGAGGGCCAGCACGGTATCGCGGTGGCTCATCCAGACCTGCCGTGCGTTGCCCGCCCAGCCATCCAGCAGGGGAGAGTCCGCCCGCACTTCCAGCAATGCGCGACCATACTCGCCGCGGTCCACCTTCTCGACACGTCCACCCAACAGGTGCGCCGTCAGTTGCAAGCCGTAGCAGATGCCCAGGACGGCGGCCTTGCTGCCGAAGATGGCCGGGTCAACGGTGGGGCTGCCGGCATCGTAGACGCTGCTGGGTCCACCGGGCCTCGCACCCGCTGCGTCCCAGGCGCGACAAGGCGACGGCGGGTGCAGACCCGGCGTGGCATGGCGCATCACAACGCCAGGCGCACAGCCCTCCGCTGCCTTCACACACCAGCGCACCACCACTCACCGGCAGTGCGCCGCCACACCCCAAT
>JALOKO010000167.1 GCA_025456495.1 Bryobacterales bacterium
CAAAACTTCACATACGATCAACGAATTTTATGGACTCCATAAGCGATTTCCCTTAACATGAGTTTTAGAACGGTTTGTCTGGAATTGGAGCATGCCCATGCCTGCCTCAACGCATTCCCCGGACGCGGAAAAGTTTGTGGTTTCCCGAAAGGCGCTGGAAGCCTTGCCCCTGCTGTTGCGCGGGGAAGGATACGAAGTGTGGGCGCCCACTCCCGTGGACGGCGCCATCACGTATCAGTCCATCGAAACCCTCACCGAATTGCCGGTGGGACGCAGTGACCAGCAGGCGCCGGGGAAGTACCGGCTTGCCGCGCGTGAGGACCGGGCGCTGTTTCAGTACGCCTCCACACCCCAGAGTTGGAAGCCGCTGCTGTTGCCGCCGGTAAACCACTTCCTTACCATCCAGGAGACCAGTGATGGCATTGAATTCCACCCGCATCCGCCACCGCTGCAGCGTCGCGCCTTGCTGGGGCTGCGTCCTTGCGATCTGGCGGCGATCCGCGTCCTGGATCGTGTCCTGCAAGAGGACCTGCATCCGGACATCGGCTATGCCGGGCGCCGCGAGGGATTGCTGCTGATCGCGGTGAATTGCGGTTACCCATCCGGGGTGTGCTTTTGCGCCTCAATGGGCACGGGACCGCAAGCGCGGGACGGCTTCGACCTGGCGCTGACAGAGATCCTCGCCGGCGAACATCGATTCGTGGTGACGGTGGGGAGTGCGCGTGGCCGAGCCATTCTGGAGTCACTGGACCACCGTCCAGCAGAAGCACCTGACCGCGGCGCCGAGGACAATGTCGTACGCTCAGCCCGCGAAAACATGGGCCGTGCGCTGAACCTGGAAAACCTGGCGGAAGCGATCTCCTCCGAGAGTAACAGCAAGCAATGGGAGGAGATCGCGGCGCGCTGTTTGAGCTGCGCCAACTGCACCATGGTGTGTCCCACCTGCTTCTGCGGCACGGTGGAAGATCACAACACCCTGGACGGCAAGCAGGCCAGCCGCACGCGCGTTTGGGACTCCTGCTTTTCGCTTCAGTATTCCTATATTCACGGAGGCTCAGTCCGTTCCAGTCCGGCGGCGCGCTACCGCCAGTGGCTCACCCACAAGCTATCCACCTGGCACGACCAGTATGGGGAGTGCGGCTGTGTTGGCTGCGGCCGCTGCATCACCTGGTGCCCGGTGGGCATTGACCTTACCCAGGAGGCCAACCGCCTCCGGGGCGCCGCAGCCTGGGGAGGGATCTGATGAACATCCAAGACCTGGAACACATCCTGGAGGATCACCCCTTTGTCCAGGGCATGCATTATCCGCACGTCCGCACGCTGCTGGGCTGCTGCTCAAATCAACGCTACAGCCCAGGGGACTATCTCTTCCGCGGCGGGCAGGAATCGCATGAGTTCTTCCTGCTGCGCGAGGGCACTGTCTCGTTGGAACTCTACGTCCCGCAACACGGCGGATTGCGCGTGGAAACGCGTGGCGGCGGCGACCTGCTGGGCTGGTCGTGGCTCATCAAGCCCTACCGCTGGCACTTCGACGCCAAGGCCATCACCGACGTCGCCACCCTGATGATTGACGCCCGGTGCCTGCGGCAGAAGTGCGAGGAAGATCACAGCTTCGGCTATGACATCCTGAAGCGCTTCGCCGCCTTGATGGTGCACGATGTGCGCGCGATGAGCCTGCAACTCATCGATATGCACAAACCGTTGCGGGCTTAGTCGCTCTGGCTGGCTAAGCCTGCTGGTTGACCCATCGTCCCGGCTGGCCCGGCGTTTCGGCCCGGTCACCCAGGGGCGCTTGGCGAACCGGCGTCCCGGAAACAAACGAAGGAGCAAACCATGGCCGCCACCCTCGTGGAGCCTCCCGCAAGGGAAGCTGGCAGCGACGTGATGCTGCCGCGCCCCGTGCGCGTGAGCGAAGTGATTCAGGAGACTCACGACACCTGCACCCTGCGTGTGGTGTCTCCCCGTGGGGAACCGCTACCCGCCTTCCTGCCCGGGCAGTTCAGCATGCTGTACGCGATGGGCGTGGCGGAGCTGCCCATCTCCATCAGCGGCGACCCGGCCATTCGCGACACGCACACCTACACCATCCGCTCAGTTGGTCTGGCCACCCAGCGCTTCAACGCGATGCGGGTGGGCAACCCGATTGGCATACGGGGTCCGTTCGGCAATCCGTGGCCGATGGAGGAAGCACGCGGCAAGGATGTACTGGTGGTGGCAGGCGGCATTGGACTGGCGCCTTTGCGGCCCATCCTCTACCACGTCTTTCACCATCGCCAGGACTTCGGGCGCCTGATCCTGCTGTATGGCACGCGCAGCCCCAGCGACCTGTTGTTCCGCAAGGAACTGAAGCGGTGGGAGAAGCAGAAAGACACGCTGGTGATGACCACCGTCGATTACGGCGGCATGAGTTGGAAGGGCAATGTAGGGCTGGTGACGCGCCTGATTGGACGCATCCGCCTAAACCCGGCGCGCACCATTGCGATGACCTGCGGACCCGAGATCATGATGCGCTATGTGGCCTACGAACTACAGGACCACAAAGGTCTGGACGCATCCCATATTCACCTCACCATGGAACGCAACATGAAGTGCGGCTGCGGCTTCTGCGGGCATTGCCAGTACGGGCCACACTTCATCTGCAAGGACGGCCCGGTGTTCCGCTTCCGGGACATCCAGCCCTTGATGATGCAGTACGAGATCTAGACGGGGGGCACCATGGCAAGCAAACCAACCATCGGCGTATTCAAGTTCGCTTCCTGTGACGGCTGCCAGTTGAGCCTGCTGGATTGCGAGGACGAACTGCTGGCGGTGGCCGGCGCGGTGGACATCGCCTACTTTCCAGAGGCTTCCAGCAACATGCGTAAGGGACCCTACGATGTCTCACTGGTGGAAGGCAGCATCACCACGCACCATGACGCCGAGCGAATCCAGAAGATCCGACGCATGAGCGGCAAGCTGGTAACCATTGGCGCCTGCGCCACCGCCGGCGGCATCCAGGCCCTGCGCAACTGGCAGCAGACCGACGTCATGGTGCGCGCCGTGTATGCCAACCCGGCCTTCATCAAGACGCTGGAGATGTCCACGGCCATCGCCGAACATGTGCCGGTTGACCTGGAACTGCGGGGCTGCCCCATCCAGAAGTATCAACTGGTGGAAGTGGTAAGCGCGCTGTTGGCCGGACGGCGTCCGAATATCCCCACCTATAGCGTCTGCATGGAGTGCAAGCGGCGCGGCGCCACCTGCGTGATGGTGGCCCATGGCGAACCCTGTCTGGGACCGGTGACGCAGGCGGGCTGCGGCGCGCTGTGTCCTGCCTACAACCGTGGCTGTTACGGATGCTTTGGGCCCATGGAAAGCGCCAATACGGCATCGCTTGATAGCCAGTTTCGCGTGTTGGGCCAAAGCCACCAGGAGATTGCCCGCGCCTTCCGGGGCTTCAACGCCTGGAGTTGGCCCTTCCGCAAGGCCAGTGAATTCGCTGAGAAGCAGTGAGTTCCCGCGGAAAGCCCGCGCAACCGCGAACGAGATTCCGCGAAAGGAGCCTACAGCATGGCGACCCAAACAACGCCCGGCATCAAGACCCGCACCGTCAAGGTGGATTACCTTGCTCGCGTGGAGGGCGAGGGCGCACTGCACCTGCGCATCAAGGGCGGCGTCGTGCGCGATGTCCGATTCTCAATCTTTGAACCGCCGCGCCTGTTCGAGGCCTTTCTGCAGGGGCGCAGCTTTCAGGAAGCGCCCGACATCACCGCACGCATTTGCGGCATCTGTCCGGTGGCTTATCAAATGAGCGCCGCGCACGCCATTGAGAACGCGTTCGGCATTGAGATTCACCCGGCGGTGCGCCTGTTGCGACGGCTTCTTTACTGCGGGGAATGGATTGAAAGTCACGTGCTGCACGTGTTCATGTTGCACGCCCCGGATTTCCTGGGAAAGCACGATGTGCTGGAGATGGCCGCTGAGCACAAAGACCTGGTGCTGAAGGCGCTGGAAATGAAGAAGGTGGGCAACGACATCGTCAGCCTGCTGGGTGGGCGCGAGATCCATCCCATCAGCGTGCGTATTGGCGGCTTCAGTTGGGTTCCCCGCAAGCAGCAGGTGCGCGCCATGGTGGACCGGTTCCAGAAGGCGCTGGATACCGCCGTCGCCACCACCCGCATTCTGGCCACGCTTCCCTTCCCTGAGTTTGAACCGGACTATGAGTTCGTTTCGCTGTGCCACCCCGCGGAGTACCCGTTCAACGAAGGAAGGGTGAAGAGCAGTCGGGGACTGGACATCCCGGTGAGCGAATTCGAGGATCACTTCCGCGAACAGCATGTGGCGCACTCCAATGCCTTGCAATCCGTACACCTGGGCCATGGCAGCTACCACGTGGGGCCGCTGGCGCGCTTTGCCTTGAACTTCCAGCACCTGCACCCGGTGGCAAAGCAACTGGCGGCGGACATCAAGCTGAGCGCGCCCTGCCGCAACCCCTTCAAGAGCCTGTTGGTACGGATGGTGGAAACCGCTTATGCCTATGAGGAGGCCATCCGCATCGCGCAGGAATATGAGCCCCCGCCGGAGCCCGCGGTGAAGGTGAAGCCCCGGCCGGGCGCCGGGCAAGCGTTAACAGAGGCGCCGCGGGGTAGCCTGTACCACCGGTATGTCCTGGAAGCCGACGGTCTGATTCGCAGCGCGAAGATTGTGCCGCCCACGGCGCAGAACCAGACCCGCATTGAGGACGACCTGCGCGAACTGGCGCCCACACTACTGCACCTGTCGGACGAAGACCTCACGCTGCGCTGCGAACAGGCGGTGCGCAACTACGACCCCTGCATCTCCTGCGCCACCCACTTCCTGCGCGTGACCGTGGAAAGGAGCTAGCCATGCCGCACATGCGCATCGTCGGATTCGGAAATCTCCAGCGAGGGGATGATGCCGCCGGTCTGCTGGTGGCGCACCGCCTGCGCGAGCAGCACATCCCCGCGCAGGAAGCCAGTGGCGACCTGCTATCGCTGATGACGGATTGGACGCCATCAGAGCCGGTGGTGCTGGTGGACGCCGCCATGGCCGACGCCCCCAGCGGCGATATCCTGCGCTTTCGTGCCGAAGATCTTCCGCGGCACGGACGGCTGTTGCGATTCTCCACCCACGGCTTCGGGGTTGCGGATCTGGTAGGGATGGCCGGGGCGCTGGGCCGTCTGCCACACGAGGTGGTGATCCTGGCCATCGTGGGCGAGCACTTCGGCACAGGGGACCATGTTAGCCGTGCCGTCCTGGCCGCCGTCGACGCGTTGGTTGCCGAGATCGCGGCCGTGTGGAGGGAAGTCGAAGCGTTGCCGACGCTGGGCGTTGCCCTGGATCTGGCGAGGCTCTGCCCACCGTACGACCCGGCGCTCAGCAGGGCGGATCCCGCCTAGCAACTACGCGCAATCCCCGCGCGCGCGACGCACCCCGGCAGCGTTTCGTCCAACATCGCGTGGCGAGGCGCCTTAGGCGCGCAAGGCCGACCGACGGCGCGCCAAACCCAAGGCCGCAAGGCCAACCAGCACGGCCAACCCCATGGACGGCTCAGGGATTTCAGAGGCGCGCGTGATGTCATCCACATGGAAGGAGAACTGGCCCTTGCCGACGTCATCGAAGTCCAGGGTGGCGGAGGTAAAGCTGGCTTCCGCCAGATCCGCTACCACTCCCAGGAAGAACACGTTGTAGCCGCCGGGCAAAGTGCTCCAGGGGCTGGCGCCATTCAAGGCAGTGCCCAGCGGGGTGACCAGCAGAATATCCCCCGCCACAATGGGCCGATTCTCGTTGGAGGTGATCACGTACAGCCCGATCGCTCGCGAAGGGGCAAAGCTCATGGTGAAGACATCACCCGCCAGGAGGAGGTTGTCGTTGGTGGGGTCGTCCAGGCCAAGGGAGCGGGTGCCCGATGTGGCTGGCAAATTATTCACTACGGTCAGGTTGAGGCCGAAGATCGTGTAGTTGAACGTGATGCCGTTCGAGGTGCTGCCATCGGGTAGCAGCGTACCCGGGGCAGAGCTTTCAAAGTCTAGAGTCGAGCTTGGCAGCCCGGCAATCGCAGCCCCAAAGTCCGTGGGACTGGTGTAGAAGGTAGCCGCCTGCGCCGGTAACAGGGCGAGGAGGGCGAGGGCAAGAGGCAACCAACGGTTAGTCATGGAGGTTCCGGTACAATCTAGGCGTTAAGCGCGCCTGGGATGATCGTAACATAAACGAAATTCCTCCGGGAGTACCGATTTTGAGGAAATTCTCTAAGTAATTCGCCGTAAAAGTACTGAAGGTACTAGTAGAACTGGATCGACTTGACTCCCCCCTACGCGGTTGTAGCCGAACCCCCTGCTTCGCCGTCATCGCGCATTGCCATTCCGCGTCCGCAACCGCCCCGGCAAGATTCCGGCACGCTATCATGGGGCTTGCCATGGTGCCTCGCTTGACCACAAAAGCGGCGATCTCCCTGGGCGATTGGGCTATCCCACTGGGGGCGCTTGCAGCGTGCGCCTTCGCTTTCGGGATGGGGTTGTCGTACCTACCCCTGGCTGGTCTGCAGCATGACGAGATTCTCTTCCTGCACCCCTTCCTCTTCGATTGGGTTTTGTTCCGGGCGCGCGTCGAGCAAACAAACATCCCCTTGATGGTGATGAGCTACGTGGGGGCACTGAAGACGTGGCTGTACTGGCCGCTCTACACCTACCTGCCGCCATCGGTTTGGACCATTCGGCTACCGATGCTGCTGCTGGCCACGGTGAACGTGTGGCTGCTTTACCGCCTGGGCAAGCGGCTTTGGGACCCGCGCGCGGGCCGGCTGGCAGCGGCGTTGGCGGCTACGGACCCCACGTTGCTGCTAACCCAGATCTTTGACTGGGGTCCGGTAACGCTACAGAATTCGCTTAGCCTCGGCGCCATGCTGTTGTTCCTACGCTGGTTAGACCACGGCGCGCGCAGGTGGCTTGCGCTTTGCTGTTTCTGCTGCGGCTTGGCGCTGTGGAACAAGGCGATTTTCGCCTGGCTGCTGGTGGCGGCGCCGGTGGCTTGTGCGCTGACCTGGCCTCACCTGTTACACCCCAAGCGATGGATGGTTTTCTTCCGCTCCCATGCGCTTGCAGCAGTCGGAGGCGTTACCGCGTTTGCCCTGGGCGCGGCCCCATTGCTGTATTACAACTGGCGCGAAGCCAGCGTGACCGTCCGGCAGAACGCACGCTTCGAATCCACCTTCCCCACCTTGAAGCTATACACCCTGGCTGGTTCGTTGGATGGGTATCTCATCGGCTCCGACGTGGGTCTGTTCAGCATTTGGGAACGCGCCTGCACCGTGGGACGACTGGCCCCGGAGACTCCGCCCCCGGCACTGCCTGGCGCCTTGCAGTGGCTTCCCTGGTCTACCTGGACAACCTGGCTGCTGGCTGGTGCGCTGCTGGTTAGCCTCTGGTTTTGGCGCCGACCGCAAGCGGCCATCGTCCGTGCGCTTCTGCTGACGTTCGTCATCTATTGCGGCCTAGCGATGGCGCTGGTTAACGGGGGCACGGGCATTCATCATTACGTGCCTTTGCTTCCGGCGCTGTTTCTGGCAATTGGCGGCGCCTGGAGTTTGCTGGATACGCAGGTGCGCGGAAAATCGAGGTCCCGCGCGGCACCCCCTCTGGCTGGATTGCTGGCGGCCCTTGCGATCCTCGTCGTCCTCCAATCCGCGCTAACGATTGCGGCATGGCAGCAACGCGCCGCGA
>JALOKO010000168.1 GCA_025456495.1 Bryobacterales bacterium
GATCAACCGGCAGGGTCTGGTCGCGATCAAAGGAGAGCGCGTTCCATGCCAGATCCAAATGGGCATCCAAAATCAACCGCATCCCGCAACCAGCCTCCCCGGCACGCCACTGTCGCAATCATGAACGTCACTGTCCTGCGCATGAACGCCACTGTCCTGCGCATGAACGCCACTGTCCTGCGTACGAACGCCACTGTCACTTCGCATGAACACCACTGTCCTGCACATGGCAGAATTCCCATCAGCTTGACACACGCCGCAAGCGATGTTGGCGACACCCTACGCCTGTTCCGCAACCCGGCACCGCTATCCGCGCTGCGTCAGGGCCACCCCACTCAGGGCAATCGCGCCACCCAGCAACAAACTGGAACTAATGGATTCCCCCAACAAAGGCACCGCCATGAACGTGGCAATGGCCGGTTGCAGGTAAGCAAACACCGCCACCCTCGACGCTGGAATGTAGTTCAGCGCATAGAAATAGCCCACGTAGCATAGCACTGAAGGGAACACAGCCATATAACCCAGCGTCCACCAACTGGCCCAGGAGATGGTGGCCAATTGCCCAACCCCACCCAGCAACAGGACGGCGGGCATCAGCAGGGCCGCGCCGCCGAAATAGGCGAAGGCATTGATGGTGATGCTGGAGTGGCTGCGCATGATGTGCTTGCCAAACACCGTAAACGCCGCGAAGGTAAGGCTGCCGCACATTGCCAACAGATCGCCCAGCAGCGTGGCGCCTTCGCTTTTCGACGGAGTGAACTGGATGAGGGCCACGCCGCTGAGGGCGATGATCATGCCCAGGATCTTCAGCGTCGTCAGCCGTTCCTGCCGCACCAGACTGGCCATCAGCAGGATGGAGATGGGCGTGGTGCTGATGATCAGTGATCCGTGAGCGACGCTGGTGCGCTCCAGCGCCAACGTGAAGAACAGTTGGTTCAACGTAACTCCGGCAATGCCCACCGCCGCCAACAGCCAGAAGTCGCGCTTCAGGTTGCGGTTCTGCTCGGGCGAGCGCGGGTTGGCCAGGAACAACGGCGCCATCAACAGCGCGGCCAGCACCGTGCGCATGGTCATCACCAACAACGGCGGCATCTCGCGCACCACAAACTTGACAGCCACGAAGTTGCCTGACCACATCAGCGTCACGGCCAGCATCACCGCATAGACGCGCCAGGGGAACGCTTGCGGGATGGGCGCTTGCGTGCTGGGGACAGCGCTCATGCGCGCAGGGTCTCCCGCCGGTAGCTGAGTTGCTGGATCCAGGGCAGGTCCAGCGCAAAGCCAAAGCCAGCACCTTCGGGAAGCGCAATCATGCCGTCTGCGTTCACCGTAACCTCCGGCTGGATGATGTCGCGCGTCCAATAGCGTTTGCTGGCCGACACATCGCCGGGCAGGACAAAGTTGGGCAGCGATGCCAGCGCGATGTTGTGCGCGCGTCCGATCCCGGCCTCCAGCATCCCCCCGCACCACACCGGAATCCCGGCAGCCTGGGCGGCGTTGTGGATGGCGATGGCGCTGGCGAAGCCGCCCACCCGACCCAGCTTGATGTTGATGACGCGGCAGGCGCCCAGGGCGATGGCCTGCTCAGCATGACGGGGGGCGCGGATGCACTCATCCAGACAGATGGCCGTGCGCAATTGCTGCTGTAGCGTGGCATGGTCAATGATGTCGTCGTGCGACAGGGGCTGCTCCATGTACACCAGCCCGAACTCATCCACCTGTTTCAGGTGCTCAGTATCCTTGAGGGTGTACGCGGAGTTGGCATCCACCGTCAATTGGATATCGGGGAAACGTTGGCGCACCGCGCGCAGCACGTCGATGTCCCAGCCGGGTTTGATCTTCAGCTTGATGCGCCGGTAGCCCGCGCGCAGTTCGGCGTCAATGGTGTGCAACAGATCGTCCACCGTATCCTGAATGCCGATAGAGACGCCACAGGGAATCTCCGGGCGGGCGCCGCCGCCGATGCGCTGCCACAGGGGTTGCCCCAGCAGGCGCGCTTCCAGGTCCCACACGGCCGTCTCCACACCGCCGCGCGCCATGTTGTGACCGCGGATCCCCTTGCTGAGCGCGCCCACCGCGGCCGCACGTTCCAGCTTCTTCCCCAACAGCCGCGGGGCCACGTATTCCTTCACGATTTCCCAGATGGAGTGGGTCCATTCCTCGTTGAAGAAGGGATGCTCGCCGGCTGTCACCTCGCCCCAACCGGAGATGCCGTCCTGCACTACTTCCACCAGCAGGATCTGCCGTTCCGTAGTGCGTCCGAAACTGGTTTCGAAAAAGCGCACCAGGGGCAAACGCAGCAGGTAGAGGCGGATTTCGTCGATGTGGATCATTGCGATTCGTTGAGGGTGAATTCCGAGAACAGATAGTGAAAGCAGTCTTCGTTGCGCTGAAAGCCGGTGATGGCCAGCCCTTGCGCGAACGCGCCATGACAGGCTTCAGCAAGGCTGCGTTGGACGTCGCGGGCGCGTTCGGGCTGGGCGCGACGCAGGGTTTCGATGTCCACCGGCAACCACTGTCGCTGCACCGGGTGCGCGGGCAGGGGAGCTTGGCCCGCGATGGCCTGCGAGACGCGCTCACTTTGGATCCACCACTCTGCTACAAAACGATCTGTGGGCAGGCCGGTGTGCAGCGTGCTGCTCGTCCGGCCGTACTGGTTTTCCACATAGCGGCGGACGATGGCCCCCAGCCGCTGGATGTTGAAGAAGGCGTTGCGGGGCTCCAGCGGATCGAAGGTCCATTCGATGAGCGAGAACCCGCCGCGGAGGGCGTGCTCGCGCTGGTGTAACTTCAAGCGGCGGCCCAGCCCGTGATCTCGATACTCTGGCAGCACGCCCAGCATGTGGCTGTGCAGGTACGTGAGGCTGTGTAGCCGATGCTGGCCGCCGCTCTTGATGCCGGGCACCGCCAGCAGAAAGGCCACCATGCGCGCGCCATCGAAGGCCGCAAACACCTGGCCGCCAATCTTACTGGCCACCACAAAAAAGCGGACCGGGATGGTTTCCAGGTCAGAGAAGCCCCAAATCTGGCGCTGTAGCTCAACCGCCTGCTCAAACTCTTCGCGATGTTGTAGTTCGCGGATCTCCAGCGCGACGCCTTCGGGAATGCTCATGGCTCCTGCTTGGCCTGTTGCCACAGCGCCTCCATTTCCTCAAGCGATGCGGCGTCGATGGATCGATTCTCTTCGCGAAGGCGCCGCTCAATGTAGGCAAATCGCTTGCGGAACTTGGCGTTGGTTCCGCGCAGGGCCTGTTCGGCATCCACCTTCAGGAAGCGCCCCAGGTTCACCAACACAAACAGCAGGTCGCCCAACTCGTCCTGGATGCGGGCGGCATCGCCAGAGGCGCGGGCCTCGGCGAACTCCCGCAGTTCCTCGTCCAGTTTCTCCAGCACCTCGTCCGTGGACGGCCAATCAAAGCCAACCTTGGCGGCGCGGCTGGTCAACCGCTGCGCCTCAGCCAGGGCGGGCAAGGCGCGGGGGACCGCATCCAGCATGGAGACAAGCGGGGATGCCGCGTTTGCACTTTCGGCCTTTTCCGCGCGCTTGATCTGCTCCCAATTGCGCAGTACGTCGGCGGCGGTGGGGGCGCTTACGTCGCCAAAGACGTGCGGGTGACGCCGGATGAGCTTCTCGACAATGGCGTTCAGGCTGTCCGCGATCGTGAAGTGGCCCTCGTCTTCCGCAATGCGCGCCTGAAAGACGGGCTGCAGCAACAGGTCCCCCAGTTCCTCGCGGAGGGCGGGCCAATCCTGGTGGTCAATGGCCTCCAGCACCTCATAGCTTTCTTCCAGCAGGTAGGGCTTCAGCGACGCCAGGGTCTGTTCCCGGTCCCAGGGGCAGCCGTCCGGCGCGCGCAGTCGCCGCATGATGGCAACCAGACGCGCGAAGGCTTCGCCGGCATCTTGGTCCGGTGGGGTCAGGGGCTGGATTTTGTCGCTGATCTGCTGCAAATCCTCAGGGTAGCATGGCGCCCTTCCTGCCCTCCCGGCGCGGCAGGAATGGCGGCGGAAGCGGAAGGGGTCCATTGCCCGGGATGGCTAACCGGGTTAAACTGGATACGTCGGTCTGAAATAGAAAGCCACATTTCTGGCCTGACAGGAAATTTTTTCTTACAATTGGAATCGGCAATCATCACACGAGTTAAGAACCGCTTCCCCCTCATGGGAAACGCTTGCTCGTGGGAACTGCGACGCCGTCCACAAGCCTTCCAGGAAGGGGAGACGCAACCCGTATTATGAGCACTACCGCGATTCAACTGCCGTCCCGGGGCCTCTTGGGCTTCTACGACACCACATTGGGAAAGAAACTGGTGATGGCCCTCACCGGCATGGTGATGGTGGGTTTCGTTGTCGGCCACATGGCCGGTAACCTCCAGATTTTCCTGGGCGCTGAGGCATTTAACAAGTACGCTGACATGCTGCACTCGGCCAAGGGGCTGCTTTACGGGGCGCGCGCCGTGCTGCTGGTCTCTGTGGGATTGCATATTCTGTCGGCTGTGCAGTTGGCCTTGATTGCCAAACGGGCGCGACCGCAGAACTACGTCAAGCTCACCAGCACCACCTCCACCTATGCCTCACGCACGATGTACTGGAGCGGCCCCATCCTGGCGGTGTTCATTGTCTATCACCTGCTGCACTTCACCGTGGGCGCCGTGCATCCCACGACGCCCTTCCCCGGCCATGTGCAGGCCTACCAGAATGTCGTGACCGGCTTCCAGTCTGTCCCTGTTGCGTTGTTCTACATCTTCGCGATGGGTCTGTTGTGCCTGCACCTCTACCACGGGGTGTGGAGCATGCTGCAAAGCCTGGGCCTGGCTCACCCGCAATACACGCCGTTGTTCAAGAAGTTCGCAGCCGGATTATCGTTCGTCGTAGCGATCGGGTTTTCGGCGGTTCCCATCTCCGTTCTTCTCGGGATTGTGCAATAGCCCAGGACCGTAGTCGACCACGCGACGCCCGGTCCCCAACTGCAAGTAAGGAGCGATTCGAATGCCAGACGTATTGACGACGCCCGTCACCGGCACGAAGCTGGACGCGCGCATCCCCTCTGGTCCGGTACAGGACAAATGGGAAACGGCCAAGTTTCAAATGAAACTGGTGAACCCCGCGAACAAACGGAAGTATTCGGTGATCGTGGTGGGATCCGGTTTGGCGGGCGCGGCAGGCGCGGCCAGCCTGGGGGAGCTGGGCTACAACGTCAAGTGCTTCACCTTCCACGACACGCCCCGCCGCGCGCACAGCATCGCGGCGCAGGGCGGAATCAATGCGGCCAAGAATTACCAGAACGACGGCGACAGCGTGTACCGCCTGTTCTACGACACGGTGAAGGGCGGCGACTACCGTGCGCGCGAAGCCAACGTCTATCGCCTGGCCGAAGTGAGCGTAAACATCATTGACCAGTGCGTGTCCCAGGGCGTGCCCTTCGCGCGCGAGTACGGCGGCACCCTGGCCAACCGCAGCTTTGGCGGCGCCCAGGTTTCGCGTACCTTTTATGCCAGGGGCCAGACGGGCCAGCAGTTGCTGTTGGGTGCCTACCAGGCCCTGATGCGTCAGGTGGCGGCAGGCAGCGTGAAGATGTACAACCGCATGGAGATGCTGGATGTGGTGGTGGTGGACGGCCGCGCGCGCGGCATCGTCACCCGGCACCTGATTACCGGCGAGATCCAGGTCCACATGGCGGATGTGGTGATTCTGGGCACGGGCGGCTACGGCAACGTCTTCTATCTGTCCACCAACGCCAAGGGATCCAACGCCACCGCCGCGTGGCGGGCCTACAAGCGCGGGGCCTACTTCGGCAACCCCTGCTTTACGCAAATCCACCCCACCTGTATTCCGGTGTCCGGGGAGTATCAAAGCAAGCTCACCCTGATGAGCGAGAGCCTGCGCAACGATGGACGCATCTGGGTGCCGAAAAACGCCGGCGACAGGCGGAGCCCAGACCAGATTCCCGATTCTGAACGCGACTACTTCCTGGAGCGTCGCTACCCCGCCTTTGGCAACCTGGTGCCGCGCGACGTGGCCAGTCGCGCCGCGAAAGCCGTCTGCGACGAGGGCCGCGGCGTGGGCGAGACGGGCCTGGGCGTCTACCTGGATTTCGCGGATTCCATCCAGCGCCTTGGCCGCAACAAGATTGAAGAGCGCTATGGCAATCTCTTTGAGATGTACGGCCAGATTACCGGCGAGGATCCCTACCGCATCCCCATGCGCATCTTCCCCGCCGTACATTACACGATGGGCGGCCTCTGGGTGGATTACCACCTGATGAGCACCATCCCCGGCCTGTTCGTCGCTGGCGAGGCCAATTTCAGTGACCACGGCGCCAACCGCCTGGGCGCCAGCGCCCTCATGCAGGGTTTGGCCGACGGCTATTTCGTGTTGCCGTACACCATTGGCAACTTCCTGGCGGACCACCGCCCGGACAAGCTGGACGAACACTGCCCCGAGGCGCTGGAAGCGCTCACCAACGTCAAGGACATCACCAAGCGCCTCACCAGCGTCAATGGGAAAACCACCGTCGACGATCTGCACCGGCAGTTGGGCAAGGTGATGTGGAACATGTGCGGGATGGCCCGCAACGAGAAGGGTCTGGAGCGTGCGATTGCCGATATCCGCGGCATTCGCGACGAGTTCTGGAAAGACGTCAAGGTGGTGGGAAGCGACCTGGATCTCAACCAGACCCTGGAAAAGGCCGGTCGCGTGGCCGACTTCATTGAACTTGGAGAACTGATGTGCCGCGACGCGCTGATGCGCGCCGAAAGCTGCGGCGGACACTTCCGCGAGGAGTACCAGACCCCGGAAGGCGAGGCCATGCGCGACGACGAGCACTTCGCCTTCGTCGCCGCCTGGGAACACAAGGGCGTGAGCGTGGAGCCGGAGCTTCACAAGGAAGCGCTCACCTTCGACCATGTGAAGCCATCGCAAAGGAGCTACAAATAGATGCGACTCGTTCTGAACGTATGGAGACAGTCCGGCCCCAGTACGCCGGGCAAGATGGTGCGTTACGAGCACAACGATGTGAACGAGCACATGTCGTTCCTGGAAATGCTGGACGTGCTGAACGAAGACCTGGTGAAGAAGGGCGAAGAACCGGTTCACTTCGACCACGATTGTCGCGAGGGCATCTGTGGCTCCTGCGGCTTTGTGGTGAACGGCGTGGCGCATGGCCACCAGCCGCGCGCCACCGTGTGCCAACTGCACATGCGGCACTTCAAGGATGGGGACGAAATCTACATTGAACCCTTCCGCGCGCAGGCCTTCCCGATTGTGAAGGACCTGGTGGTGGATCGCTCAGCGTTTGACCGCATCATCCAGGCCGGAGGCTACATCAGCGTGCCAGCAGGCAGCGCCGTGGACGCCAACGCCATGCCGGTACGCAAAGAGAATGCAGACCTCGCCATGGACGCGGCGGCTTGCATCGGTTGTGGCGCATGCGTGGCGGCCTGTCCGAACGCCTCGGCGTCGCTGTTTACGTCGGCCAAGATCTCGCACCTGAACCTGCTGCCCCAGGGACGCGTGGAAGCGGCGGAGCGAGCGCGGGGAATGGTGGCGCAGATGAACCAGGAACTGTTCGGCAACTGCACCAACATTGGCGAATGCGAGGCGGTGTGTCCCAAGGGCATCAAGCTGGAAAACATCGCGCGCATGAATCGCGAGTACATTGCCGCGCTTTGGAAGGAACGTCCGGTGGAAAGCACCACGGCGGCTGGCTAA